>CAMJKC010000064.1 GCA_946406305.1 uncultured Lachnospiraceae bacterium | reverse complement strand
TCTATCATTGCCTCTTGTTTATAATACCCTTTACATTGTAACTTAGTTTTAACCGCTATCTCTCCTATTTCATATGGATTACAATCCGTATCAAAATCCCCTTCAACTTCATCTCTAAGAATCTTTATTTTTGCCTCATCAAATGGTTTTCCAACAGATTTTTGTTTGTCTTTTGCTTCTTGAAAACAAATATTAGTTACTGTAGAAACTTCAGAAGCCCCATACATTTCATGAAATTCACATTTCAATATTTTTATTAAATCCATTTTAACATTTTCTTCTAATAACGATGAAGATGATACTATACTTCTAAAACTATTTATAAAATTATTCTTTGTTTCTTTAAGCACTTCAACTATTTGCGCTAATTGTGCAGACACGGCTATAGTAAATGTAGGTTTTTGTTCCTCTACACATTTAAGCCACAAACTAGGAGTAAACCTAGGTAATAAAATAGAACTAGCTCCCCATATTAAAGGTAATATAACTAATCTTTCAGCTAATGAATGATATAATGGAGTAGCAGCTAAGATTCTTTCATCTTTTGATATTTTATATACTCTAATATGAGCCATTGCACGATCAATTTTATTTTGTTGGCTAATATCTATAGGCTTCGGACTGCCTGTTGAACCTGATGTCATAGTCAATATCAAACTTTCATTACCATCAATATTATGTTCTATTTGTGGTCTATCTATAGGCATCTCTTTTATTTTTGAGAAAGAAACTCTTCCTCTCAAATTATCATCAAGACATATTGATATACCATCTATACTTATGCCTCCTTTACTATCACAGTCTTCAAAAAACGACTTCCTAGCTATAATATGATTAATATCTGCAGATTCTATAGCCATTTTTATTGCCTCTATAGGCAATGATGAATTTAATGGAACTACACAAACTCCTAATTCCGCTGCAGAAAAAAACAAAGCTACTGACTCTATACTATTATTCATCGGTATAGCTATATGATCACCATATTTTACACCTGAATCCAATAGTAAGTTTGAATATTGACTAACATAATTTGCAAATTCAGTATATGTCATACTTTTACCATCACAATAAATTGCTAATTTATTGGGATACAATTTAGCATTTTCATACAACATATTTGTTATCTGACTTCTATTAATCATAAATCTTTAAAATTCCTTTCAACTATACCATTAAAATTTAATGAGTTGTAAAACCATCATCATAGTACTCATCTGAAAAAACAACAGGAAATATATCAGTTGTATCTATAAATAAATTCGCTACTCCCCACGATAATCCTACTCCAAATCCAAGTAGTAACACATTTTTTATACCTTCATTCTTATCACCATAAAAATTGCACATAGTGATAGGTATTGATACACCACTTGTATTACCATATTTATCTATAGTCATTGGAACTTTATCTTCAGTGAACTTTAATTTTCTAATTACATTTTTTATAATATAAAGATTTGGCTGATGCATAAACAACTTATCTATCTTATCAACACTTAAATCTTCTTTTTTCATGAATTCTCTTACTAACTTAGGAACATCAGCCACTGAAAATGCAAATACATTTGTTCCTTTCATATGTGAATGATAATCTGATCTTTCCCAACCATCTTCTTCAGTAAATAAATCAAAAGAACCTTTTAAGTGTCTAAATCCACCTGCTGGTATATATATATCATCAAATCTATTTCCATCACTTTTAAATCCAAAAGATATCTTGTCTTTATCTTCTTCAGTTTTCTCTATAAGAAAAGCTGCTCCTGAATCTCCAAACAATAATCTTGAAGTGTCTTTTGGCGATACTACTCTTGAACTTGAATCCCCTATTAAAACTAAAGCTTTATTTATATTAGTAGTTTTTAACAATGATGATGCTACATGTAACCCATATACAAAAGCAGAGCAACCAAGATTTATATCAAATACTATAGAATCAATAGGAATACCTAATCTTTTTTGTAATACAAAAGAAGTAGCAGGTGCTATATAATCATGGTGTGAACTAATAAACAACAATATACCAATGTCACTTGGTGATATATCCTTTTTCTCTAATAAGTCTTTTGCAGCAACAAAAGCAAGATCTGAAGCCATTTGTTTATCTATAGAATGATATGTAGTTCTAACTCCAGTAGACTCTATAGTTTTTTTTACTACATCTTCCCCGAACACACTTGAATAATCTATATTATTAATTTTTTGAGTAGGAACTGCTGATGAAACACCAATTACTTTAATTCCTTTAATAGTAGATTCTATCATAAACAATGCTCCTTAAAATTATGAATGCTTCTTTGATTTGATTATTTTTTCTATCCCCGAAATAGTCCTAAAGTCTTTTGATACTATCTCTTCTGCAGTAAACTCTATATCATATTCTTCCTCTAATAAAGATACAAATACTACCAAACTCATAGAATCAATATAACCATTTTCTATTAAATCAAAAGTATCATAATCTACTCCATCTGGAAGTGGATATTCTTTTTGAACAAAATCCAAAATCATTTCCTTTATATCTTTCATATCTTTTAATCCATAAAATCTAAAATATCTTGAACAGTATTAAACTTTTTAAAATCATCATTTGTAAGAGTTTTACCACATTCATCATCAACCATAACTATTAAAGACAATTTTGCTATAGAATCCCACTCTTCTAAATCTGCTAATACCGTTTCTGCTTTTAATGTGCCTTCATCCATTTCAAATAAATCTTCAAGTAATGACAGTTTTTTTTGTTTATCCATACTCTCCTCCATCCTTATTCATTTTAATTATATTGTAATATTTAGTTGATTTCT
Organism: uncultured Lachnospiraceae bacterium; assembly: GCA_946406305.1. GTDB lineage: Bacteria > Bacillota > Clostridia > Lachnospirales > Lachnospiraceae > UBA3633. Next base: position 5,995 of record CAMJKC010000064.1, on the reverse strand, counting down.
ATATAAAAATAATTTTAAACAATAACTTATATATTATTTCTTAAGATAATAAACCTGCATCATAATTCAAAGTCCCACCAGTAATATATTTACTACAATCGCTTAGCAAAAAACAAATAGCATTAGCTGCATATTCGGTTGGTATAATTCCACATATTTGTTTTTCTAACAATTCATCTGTATTGCAACCTGAAATAGCAAAATTTTTATATGCATCGGTATCAACCATCCCAAATGCTATTGTATTTACTCTTATTTTTCTTGGTGCTAACTCTTTAGCAAAAGAATGAACTACTGCATCCATTGCACCTTTTGAACCAGCATAAGCAGATTGTGTTCTTTCCCCATGAGAACCAGCTACAGAACTTATTCCAATAAAACTTGCATTTTCTCTACTATTTTTCTTTGATGAAACTATTCTAAGCAATTCAACAAATGATAAGTAATTTATTCTCATCATTTTTTCAACAAAATCAGGTTTTACTAATTTTATTGGTCTATTGGAGCCAATACCTGCAGAGTGGACCAATCCATCAATCATTCCTTGCTCTGCAACAATTTGTGAAATTATATTATCAATACCTTTTATATCATCAAAATCAAATAAATAGTACTTATGTTCAACTCCTTCCATTAAAGCAATTGTCTCTTTTATCTTATCTTCATTTCTTGAAATCAAACTAATTTTAGCCCCAAGTTTACTTGCTTGAATACAAGTTGCTCTTCCTATTCCAGAAGAAGCACCTGTAACTACTATATGTTTATTACTTATATTTAATGGATTAAGCATACTTTTTTTTCCCCCCCCCCACCATTAAAAATCAATCACTCTAGCTGGATTGCCAAATACTTTTTTACCTACTCCTACATTACGAATAACAACACTTCCCATTCCTATATAAGCATCATCCCCAATTTTTATGTTAGGTAAAATTGAAACATGATTTGCTAAGTATACTCTTTTACTAATGTGTATTCCACGAGTTAACCCACAATAACTACTTATAGTAACAAAATCTTCAATGATCGCATCATGAGGTACCCCTGAGCTTAACAGAGTAACAAAATTTCCAACTTTACTATTAGGACTAAGTGATGAATTTGGATACATAACTAACCCCTCTCCATGTTCAGAGAAATCACAAATTTTAGCGGTTGGATGTATTACATCAGTAAATACTGCTCCTTTTTGTTTCATTACTCCAACTATTTTTTCTTTTGTTTGAGGATTAGCTATTGCAAGTGCAAATACTTCATTTTCTAAGGGTATCCAATCATTTATACTACCAATAACTTCATAGTCACATTTATATCCATTAAGTGAATTTAAATTATCATCAATAAATCCTTTAATATTCCAGGTTGGTTTGATATTGTTAATATCCTTTATCCATTGAAGCAACTCTCTACCAAATCCGCCTGCGCCAATTATAATTATATCCTTCATCACATCACCTATTATAATATTCTATAATGAAAAACACTTAGGTCTAAGTGTAATCGTTTTACACATTTTCTTTAGAACCTCACCATTACCTACCTCAAAAAAACTATCCATACCCAATAATTTTAATTCCATTATACTATCATACCACCTAACTTGTCCAGTAATTTGTTTTATTAAATTATTTTTTATTTCTGATATATTTTTTGATGCTCTACCAGTTACATTAGATACAATAAAACACCTTGGTTTATTCATAGTAACATTTTCTATTTCAAACTTCATTACATTAGAAGCTTCTTGCATCAATGGACTATGAAAAGCTGTAGATACATTTAATCTTTTAAATTTTACTTCTTCTAAATCTATTTTACACTTTAGTGCATTTTCAACCTCATCAATTCCATCTATAGTTCCAGAAATAACTATTTGTGTTTTTGAGTTAAGATTTGCCATAACAATTTTGTCATTCATATATTTCAATAACTCTTCTTCTGTTAAGCCTAAGACAGCAGCCATCGTACCTTTTCCATTTTGCTGTGCCATTGCTTTACCTCGTTTACTTACTAATTTAAGCCCATCTTCAAAAGAAAGAACACCCGCTGCATATAAAGCACTATACTCACCAAGACTATGCCCAGCAACATACCGATAATCTATTCCATCTTTTTTTGCTTTTTCTAAATACATAGCAGAACACACAAATATGGCAGATTGGGCATATTGTGTTTCAGTTAATTTTTCTATGGGACCACTAAACATTAAATCCTTTAAATCATATTCAAGTATTTCATTTGCTATATCCAATAACTCTTTTGCTGTAGTCAATGTATTATATAATTCATTACCCATTCCAACTTCTTGTGATCCTTGACCAGGAAATAAAAAAGCATTCATATTTCATCCTTTTTTATAATTATTATAGAGGTATATTACCATGAACAAAACTAATATCATTTCGTTCTTTTAATTTTAAAGCATCAAATGCCCCTTTAATCTTTTGTTTGGTTTCTTCAGGAAAAATAACTTCATCAATTATACCTAACTTCGCTGCATGATATGGTGTCATAAATTTTTCATTATACTCTAATATTTTTTCTGATCTTATAGAACCTTTATCTGAAGCATTTTCAATTTCATGTTTATACATTATATCCACAGCACCCTCAGCTCCCATAACAGCAATCTGTGCAATAGGCCATGCATATACTATATCAGCACCTACTCCTTTACTATTCATAGCAATATATGCCCCACCATATGCTTTACGAAGTATTATACTCACTTTAGGTACACTTGCTTCACAATATGCATATAACAATTTTGCTCCTCTTCTAATTATTCCTCCGTGTTCCATTTTGCTTCCAGGCATAAAACCAGGGACATCAACTAGTGTCAATATTGGTATTCCAAAACAATCACAACATCTTACAAATCTTGCAGCTTTTTCAGATGAATCGATATCAAGTGAACCACCAATATACATAGGGTTTGATGCTACAATACCTATTACTTGTGAATCAATTCTGCTAAATCCAATGACAATACTTTTTCCAAAATCTTTATGAATTTCAAAAAATGAATTTTCATCAACAAATGTTTCAATTACTTTATGAATATCATAACTTTTTCTTTGATTATCAGGAACTATGTTTTGTAATTCTCTAGATTTATCTCTTGACTTACAATTAATAACTAAAGACTTTTCATTATGATTATTTGGTAAATATGATAATAATTTTTTCACTCCATCAAGGCAATCATACTCTGATGAATATTGAAAATGAGCAACACCGCTTGTAGAAGTGTGAATATTTGAACCACCTAAATCCTCTACACTTATCTCTTCAAACAAAACATTTTTAATAACCGAAGGTCCTGTTAAAAACATTTGGCTTGTTTTTTCAACCATAAAAACAAAATCACATAAAGCTGGACCATAACAAGCTCCACCAGCGCAAGGTCCCATTATTACTGCAATTTGTGGTATTTTCCCAGATGCTCTTGTCTGTCTAAAAAACATATCTCCATAACCATTTAATCCACAAATTCCTTCCTCTATCCTTGCTCCACCTGAGTCATTTATTGTTATAAAAGGAGCTTTTGCATTGTATGCCATATCCATAATATGAACTATTTTTTTACTATGATACTCACCATATGTTCCACCCATAACAGTAAAATCCTCAGCAGCTACATATATTATTCTACCATTAATAGTTCCAAATCCAGTAACCACACCATCCCCAGGCAGTTTTTTCTTATCCATTCCGAAATCATTAAATCTAGATTCTACTAGTGCACCAACTTCATGAAATGAATCTTTGTCAAATAAATAGTTTAATCTCTCCCAAACTGACAACTTTCCCTTTAAATGTTGAGCTTCAATCTTTTTTTCTCCACCACCAGCCAAAACTTTTTTTCTTTTTTCCTTCAATTCGTCTATATATTTAGAATCCCACATAATCCACCTATATATTCTATTTTAAAGTTATTATAACATAAAAATAATTTTTCTACTCTACTTGTGGTTTACTTAATGAATTATATATGACCTTAGCATAAGGCTTATTCTCTAAAATTTTCTTTAATTGTATTTCATTAATGCAACCTTTTTTATATAATATCTCTTCCAAACTGCCTATAAGCATATTTGTATTATTTTGATATATTTTAATAAAAGTTGCTGCATCAATACATTTTTCATAATCAGCCATATCAAGAGCAAGCATCCCTCTTCCTAGAGTTCTAGAAGTAACTTTTTTAGTTAACAAATTTTGATTGTTTATTAAATCTATCTTGTCTTTTGATATAAAATAAAAAACTGCCGATTGATTGTCTGGAATAAGTTTAATAGTTTTATTAAGTAACATTGCACCCTGAAATTGCTGTGTTAAATCAGAGCCAAATAAAAACCAGGGATGATTTATTAACATTATATTTTTATCTTTAGGTAAATAAAAATAAAACTTAAACCCAAATCTTTCAAATAATGAGCTTTTTAAAAACTTTTCATTATTAGAATTAGTTATAATATGAATTTTATTTATTCCTAATAATAAATAGTGAGATAATATATAATAAACTAATGGCTTATCATAAACCAATTGAGAGAAATCACAATTATTAATATCTATTAACCCTACCCAATCATTTATATTTATACTCTTTGAAATTAATACATCTAAGTCAACATCTAATATTAGTGAAAGCTTTGATAACAACGAAACATCTGGAAAACATAACCCTCTTTCCCATTTTGAAACTGCCTTATCAGTAACATGTAATGCATCTGCCAATCCCTGTTGGGTCATTCCTAATTGCATTCTTTTCTCTTGAATAATTTGTCCTGTTTTACTTATCATACTATCTTTTTTCATAAACTATTTCCAATAAACTCTTCCATAGTAACTGACTCTTTTGAAGTAATACCTTCTTTCTTAAAAACTATTTTAAAAGTTTCAAAAAAAATTTTTAAATCAGTTATAAAACTAATATTTTCTACATACCAAACATCCATTTTAAATCTATCTTCCCATGAAACTAAATTTCTTCCATTTATTTGAGCAAAACCTGTAATCCCTGGTCTCACATCATGTCTATGCCTTTGTTCTTTCGAATACCTATCTAAATACTTAACTAATAATGGTCGTGGACCTATCAATGACATATCGCCTTTCAATATGTTATAAAACTCAGGTATTTCATCTAAGCTTGTACTCCTAAGCCATTTACCAAATACAGTAAGCCTTTCATCATCTGGTAGCAAATTACCGTTTTCATCTTTTCTATCTGTCATAGTTCTAAATTTATACAAACAAAATATTTTTTCTTTTCCAGTTTTTTTATCAATTTCCCCTGGTCTTTCTTGTCTAAAAATTATTGGTTGTCCCAAATTAATTCTTACTAAAATACCTATAATGACATATAACCAACAAAAACAAATTATAAAAAATAAAGAAATAAGTATATCAAATAATCTCTTTATAATTTTAACATATATCCATTTTTTTAGTTTAGCACTAATTTTTTTTTTATTCATAGTCTCATTAAGAATTAAATTACCAGTATTCATAATCAAATTAATCAATCCTTTTGAGTGTTTTTTGTAAAATATCACTTAAAACAATCACAAATCACATTTATAATTCTTTCTTGCTGTTCTATAGTCATTTTATTATCACTTGGCAAACATAACCCTCTGTTGAATATATCCATACCAACATCATAAGCACTACCTTCAATATATGCATTTGTAATTGCTCTTCCATTCCCAACTTTAGTAATAAATGGATTTAATCTATATATGGGTTGCATATGCATTGGTTTCCAAATAGGTCTACACTCTGCATTTATTGAAAAAATAGCTTGCATAATTTCAGAAGGACAACTTTTCCCTCTTTCAGAATTAAATAAATATTCATTATCAGATCTAACTTGTTTACACATAGCATCTTTATCTACTATAATACATGAAAGCCAAAAATTTGGTTTGCTACTATTTTCATCATAAGGATTCATTTTAATAGGTAAACTTTTTAAACCTTCCTT
>CAMJKC010000063.1 GCA_946406305.1 uncultured Lachnospiraceae bacterium | reverse complement strand
TCGCAGTGCTCACCCCTACGGACGACTGCTCAATTTTGGGCTCGCAGTGCTCGCCCCTACGAATACTTGCTCGCCCTTACGGATGACTGCATTGTATATTCTTTTATTTTATATTTTTGATTTCTTGCATTACATTATAAATATCATATGCTTGTAATTTACCAACTTTTTTGACAAAATCATTTTCCTCAAGTTTTAATATCTGCGACAATCTTATAGTTGACTCTTTACTAAGCCCCGCCTTAGCCCAATTTTTAATCAAATACTCACCATTATAATTTTCTCTTGGTTCATGTGATGTAATCTTTGCTACAAGTATAGGAAATACATATCTATTCTCCAAAACTAAAACTGGTCTTTCTTTATATTCATTTACATCTTCATATTTAAAGCGGGCATACCATATTTCCCATTTAGTCGGCATAATCACTTCCTGTAGGAATAATTAAAACATTATTTTCATCTCTTTTGAAATTTGGTATATTCTCATATAATTTATCCGTTGTGAAATCATTTTCTATTATATTTGTTTTATAATAGTTTCTAATTTCATCCTTACTTATAATTTTATTCTTTTTAATATTATATGCTACATCCCAAGGACCACCTTTTACATGTGTTAATCTTACTAATTCATTTGTTGAGTATTTATCATAACTATTCACCGTATAAAGCAAAATTTCTAATTCATCTGAAGAAAAACAATCGCTTGTATAATTACCATCAACTTCTTCTATTTCCTTTCTACCATAAGTTTTATACTTGTTATAAATACTTGGAATTACTGGACCATATGCCCAAGCTTCAATCTCATCTGGATAAATGGGTGCATTAAGTTTTACTAAACTCATCGCTTGTGCAAAATAAAGCATCTTATTTAATCGCATATTAGTTATCAAATCATTTTCACCATTTAATGCTAAATCTATAAAAAAATTTGAAACATCATTTATATTTGCCATAATACACCTCCTTTTTTTATTTTAATATAAAGCCTTTATTTTAGCAATATCTAAACTCTCAGTGCTTCGCCCCTACACCCCCAACAAAAAAACAGCCACGGCTTTCGCCATAGCTGTTTTATAATATAGTTATTAACTATATATTATTGCCAAGTAAAGTTAAGTGCATAATCAGCACCTGGAGTTATTTGATAATTAGCCTCTCCTATTGTTGCAGAACAAGTCTTACCGCTATCATCTAATGTTCCAAATGGTATCCACTTATTACTATAAGTCTTTATATTACCGCCTGTATTTCCGCCGAACTTATTTTCTTTATCTGTAAAACTCTCAGCTTTAAATTGAAGCTCACCATCATTTGTCTTTTTAACTTCAATTGAATATATACCAATTAAAGCATCTGTTTCTTTATCAATTAACCAGAAATTACCATCAGCATCTTTCTTTGCAGTATTAGAACCATCTACTTTACCACCTGAAGTATTAAGAACAATAAATTTAGGTGAATTTGCACCCCATTCTACAGTATTTAGTGCTACACTTGGTGTTGGTATATATAAACCATATCTTAAATCATTAGATGCTTTCATTAATATACCTAAGTTATAATATTTCTTCTTATTTACACCTTGGAAGTTACCATTGTTATTTGAACCAAATGTGTAATCATCATCAGAGAATGATATATTATTAGAACCTGTTCTTCTTGCACCATCTGTTCCAAATAAATGTATTTTAACTGTATCACTACCTAATTTGATATCTCCATTATCTTCCACTGTTAAATTTTGTTTACTTTCTTTTGCAGAGTTGATTTCATACTTCTTTGTTAATTTTGAACCATCTGTATCATCAAAATCAATCTTGCCTGCATAGTCACCATTTTGTTTAAACATAAGAAGACCAGTTTTCATGATACCTGCATCATCAAATGCATAATATTTTCCATTGATTTTTTTGATTACGTTAGTAACCATATCACCATTGTTTAAGAAATACATATACTTCTCTTCATCATCATTGTATGCATCTTCATCCATATCACGAGCTGGAACCGCATATACCCAACCTTTTTTAACTTGATGTCCATCATCCTCAGCAGAGAAATATATCTTATCAGCTGTAGATATATTGAATGCATCCCATCCAGATAACATTATACCTGTTCCTGATTGGAAAGCATAAGTTCTACCATTGATTTTTTTAGTCTTATATTGTTTTCCATCATCTTGGTCATCAGTAAGGTCAGAATTCTTTCCTAACTTAATGTTGTTTGTAGGGTTAAAATAGAAATAAAGAACATTTCTATCTTCAAAAGTACTATCAGTTGTTCCATCAAGGTATGTCAACCAACCACTATGAAGTTGACCGTCATTCTCGTCACCTGCATAATAAACAGCTGCTGCAAATGGATCATCTTCATCTGGATCAATTATAGCACCAGAGTTGTCTATCCAACCTGTAAGCATTTGACCATTCTCATTGAATGCAAATTTTTTACCATCAATTGTAGTTTTCTTAACATTTCCTGTAGAACCACTTGATGCTTTAGTAGCTTTTCCTGTAGACCCGAAATAGTACCAATAAACTGCTGGAACTATATCTCCTTGGTTTGATACTATAGATGGATCTATAGCAACCCAAGTGTTAGTAACCATTGCTCCGTTTGAACCGAAGTAGTATGTGTTATTTCCATCGCCGAAGTCCTCAAGGAAATAATCTGTTTGCATTGTTCCATCTTCTCCAAGATAGAATTTTGAAGTTCCTGATGTTTGGATTTCGTCTGTTGCGAATTCACCATCAGATTTCTCGTAATACCAGTTTCCACCTTGTTGTACCCAGCCACGAGCTGATACGATAGAAGCTGCACTTACGACAAGTAATGCTACGCTAGCTAACATTACTGCTAATTTAGTTTGCTTTCTCATAGATTGCAATCTCCTTTACAAAAATATTTTTGCTGTGTTTTACACAAGCTTTAATTATATTATATCAACCACCTATTTTTTTCAATAAATTTTTATAGTCTATTATCTTACATTTTTTTTACATCATTTCACGGTTTTATAAAAATCTCTTAGATAATCTGGCCCTTCTTTCCAAAGCCCTGTATCAAAATTATATAAATCTTTATATGTTTTTGAAATTAACAATTTATGCCTTGCTTTTTCTATTGAAATATTCATATCCATTGCCATATCTTCTATAGCTGACACCAAGATTAAATCTGCCATATTCGCTTTTACATCATATTTCATACCTTTTCGCCTCCACAAAATCCAAACATTTTATTGCCCCTCTTGTTTTAAAACAATACTGGTAATCTAATTTTTCTGGCATCAACATATTGATTACAAACTTAGTTGTATTTTCACTTGTTATATTTCCATATAGCCCATTTAAAAATGTTGTTATAACTGGATTAGTTGTGTCATTTGCAATTTTCCCTATAATTATATCTGAATTGTCAATATCTTTATTAATAAAATTATTTATATTTTTAACCAAAGAACCCTTTCTATTTTTCGCTATATACCACAACCATTCATTATTTACTTTATCTAGTTCATATATTTTTATTTTTTTTAAATCGTCAATAAAAAACTTATAAATATTTACATATCCATATTTTTGACTTTGACTTATTAAACCTTTTCTTTTTGCTTTTAGTAAAGAGGTTTTTATAAATTGTTTTGCTTGTATTTTATTTTTTGTTAAATAAAACCCTTTTCCAAAATCTTTACCAAGCGCACTTTCTTTCACATCAATATGTTCTACTATGGTATAACTTCCGTGATATAATAACATACCATTTTCTATTAACACATCTTTACCCCCTTGTGCATTAATATATCATATATTTCCTTTATTATGTAATTATCACCTGTTGTATGTAAAGAGGAATAACAACTATTTATATAATCATAAATTTTATATTTTTCAAACAAAATATTTAATTTTTGCTCATCTATTTTATATTTTTTTGCAAATTCTCTTAAAATTCTTATTTGCATATACAAAATTTCATTTATCATATTTTTCCCACCTCTTAAACATATCTCTGCAGTCATTTTATTATATCATATATATATACCTATATGATTATTTTTTTATCATTCTTTATAATCTTCAAGAGAATAAAATCCAAAATTACTATCAAATGGACTTTTAAATGGCGATTTAAAAATCCTACTTATATCATAATTTTTATCACTTTTCTTATTACCTATCTGTTCATTTTTTGAACCATATAGGTTAGAGTTTAATAACATATCATTCATAAATTTATCATCAAACATATTTTTTCCTTTTATAAAAAACTTTACTTCCCATCAGAGAAGCCTTGACCTGCAGCCTTATTTGGGTTGAATATTTTATCTACTTGGCTGTCTGTCAAATTTATATTAAACACTTCTTTATAATATTTTTTTACTTCTTCCACAATATTTATATCACTAAACAAATCTGGATAAGCACATTTCGCGAGATAATATAGAGTTATAGGTGTGTCTATGCCAGGGGTATATGTCCTATACATACCAAGTGGCATTTTATAACACTCTTTATTTTTTACAGCATCTATTTCACTCCAATTATAATTCCCTATAGTATTATCATATAAATCGTTAGGATATGCTGTAGTAAAATTAGTTATGTATATGAGGTCAGGGTTCCAATCATAAACTTGCTCCATATTAACTGCTACAGAGTTATCTTTTGTAAGTTCAGAAGCCACATTTTTAGCACCTATTGCCTCTGCCCACCAATTACCAAAAAAGTTTCTTCCAGATGTCATCATTTGATTTTCATTATACTGAAATAAGAAAAATGCTCTTCTCCTATCTTCGTCTTTTATGTCTTTTACCCTATCTTTTACTAATTCAAGGACATCATTTGAATACTTTTTTGCAATCTCTGCTCTATCATTTACATTGAATACTTGAGAAATCAAATCTATCCAATTATTAAGTGTTTCTATGGCATTATAGTCCCATTTATTTACAGAAATTGCTATTGCTGGTATCCCTGCATTTGACAAAAGTTCACCCTCTGTAGGGTCTGAAGCTGGGTAAAAAACCACATCTGGATTAAGTTTTATAAGCTCTTCCATATTGATATTTGCACCAGATATAAAGTTAGTTTTTGCATTTAATATATTAGGGTATAATTCAGACAATAGGCTATTTTTAGCAGCTATCATTGATGGTGGTGCCATACCAACTATCTTATCAGCAGAGTCAAAAAATATAGTTAAAACAGAAGGTAATGGATATATATCTGTCACCACTACATTGTTAATTTCATTTGGCACTTCAACACTTTTCCCAAGATGGTCAATGACTACATGGGTAGAACTTTCAGAACTATTTTTAGCTTCTATGTTTGTGGCATTTCTATCGCTACAAGACATCGACAAAAAAACAGCCACAACTGCTAAACTAACTATAACTTTTTTTAATATTTTTTTCATAACAAACCTCCAAAAAATTTATTTTATTATTTATTTATCGCTATAAGGCTATCCGTAGGGGTGAGCACCGCGAGCCCTCTTTGTTACAACCTTTTTGTAGGGGTGAGCACTGCGAGCCCAACATCCGTAGGGGCGAGCACTGCGAGTCCATACCCGTAAGGGTGAACACCGCAAACCCAACATCCGTAAGGGACGAGCACCGCGAGCCCTCTTTGCTACAACCTTTTTGTAGAGGCGAGCTCTTCTCGTAGGGGCGAGCAGTGCTCGCCCCTACTTTTCTTTGCTTCGCCCCTATTTTTTTTTACTTCGCTCCTACTTTTTTTGCTTACTCATATATTTTTTACTTGTCACATACAAATTTTTGTTTTAATACATATTTAACACATAAATAATATTTATAACTCATCAACTATATCATCTACTGTTTTTCTTACACCATTATAAATCCTACCACTAAATGCAACATGAGGAAAATTTATAAATTTTGTATTTTTACATATCGGCTCATAAAGTCCATCTGCTATAACTGCTTTTGGTAGTCTTTCTTTAAACATGTCTAAAATCTCTATTTCGCTATAATTATACAGCACTTTAGCTTTTAAATTTTTATTTTCATACAGATATTTTTTTATGCAAAGAGCCTTTACTATCTCATTAATTATTATAATGTCATAGTCTTCTTCTCCATACAATATTTTGTCTTTATTATTATTTATATTATTTATATCTAAAATTTCATTTTTTACACTAATAAAACTATTTTTTATAAATATACCTATATCATAATCAATGCCTAATTCTTTTTTTAACTTTTCTGCAAACTTTATACCCGATTTTGACACCACAATATTCTTATTTGCATTTTTTATTTTATATATATCTTCATAATCACAACCAACTGTAAGAGAAACATTAATATCATAAAACTTTTTCAAATCATTTTTTAATTTTATATCTTCAACATTATAATAATAATCAAGAGGTGTGAGTCCTATTATATTACATCGTAAAGGAGAGCCCTCTTTGCTATCACTCATCTGTAGGGGCGAACACTGCGAGCCCTCTTTTTTATCACTCATTTGTAGTGGTGAGCACTGCGAACCCTCTTTTTTATCACTCATTTGTAGGGGCGAGCACTTAGTGCCATCTTTGTTATCACTCATCCGTAGGGGCGAGCACTGCGAGCCCTCTTTGCTATCACTCATCTGTAGGGGCGAGCACTTAAAACTTTCTTCACTTCTCATCAAATCAAAAATTACATCATAACCTTTTTCTATTCCCACTGTATAATCTTCCATCCCAGTTGTATTAACACAATAAGTTCTAATACCTGTTTTTTCTTCTATAATTTTTGCTACTGCACTATGGTCAAAACCAACCATTATTGGTATAGGAGTCGTGCATATCATTATAAATTTAGGATTTAAGTTTTTAGAAACTTCAACCACATCATCTATGAGTTTCATATCATTGCCAGATATAGCATCTAATTCTGTAAGTGCAGATATATATACATCCGATTTTTTTATTCCCCACCTCGGTTCATCATGTGTAGTATAAGTAGAATTGCAACCTGAAGCATCATGCATGACAATTAGCCCACCAAGTTCATAAAGACAACTCACAACACCAAAAGTATCTGCAGTGAGCATTGAGGTTATTATCGTTTTATTACTCATAATATACACTCCTCACAGCCAAGACCTTTTATTGATATTAGACTCAACATTTCTTTTTCATTTTTATATGCATCTTCCATCAGTTCTATAATTTTTAAAATGCCACTAAAGCCAAAAAATCCTCCACCTTCTATCACATTTACAAAATTATTTGTCTTCGTAAAAAATGCCGCCTTTTGACCTATTGCCAAATAATTTTCTTTTTCCTCCAAATCATCAATATATTGCATATAAGGACTACTCGTTTTATATATTTTTACATTTCCATATTTATTTTTTATATAATAAAAATCTTCTTTGTCATCTTCTATAAAACTATCTGCATATATTCTATCTACATTAAACCCTCTATTGAGCAAAAGTTTACAAAAAGACAATATCCTATTTGTAAATGTGTAATCAACCGATATTTTTCTATCTCCTATTAACTCTTTTAAACTTTTTAATTTTTCATCACACTTTTTTCTCATATTTTCATAATACTCTTTGTCAAAGTTTTTTATATTCAAAATTTCACACATCTCACCCAATTCTTTTTCAATTTCATCATAGTCAAAACTATTGCTCATATATATACTCTTCCCATTTAGCCTCTCTTCCATATCCTTTCCAGCTTTTTTAGCACTATTATAAGTCACTATATAATATTTCGCCTTTGACAAACTTTTATACATATCATAATTTTTGCACCTATGTATCTCTTTTATCTCCATATTATTTTTTTCTAAAATTTTTACTAACTCACAGTCTTCGTCCATTTTTAAATCATTACCTACAAAAGCTACTACATTATCCATAAGTTCTTGTTCTTTTAAAAGCCTATAAAGCCTCATTCGCATATTCTCATCAGGCGTAATACCACTTTTCCTAAGAGTTGGATTCATATAGCAGTCTATAAAATCAATACCTTCGTTTTCATTTTTAATATTTTGCATTATCATATCTATGTCTATCCCCATAAAATGATGCAGACAACTAAAATATAAAAGTATTGCTCTCGGTTTATAGTCTAATTTATTTATAATATCTTTTACTCCATCTATTATTTCATATTCCATGCTTCCATCATAGAGCATATTTTGCTTCACTTCTATGGTTGAAAATCTATTCATCCTATGTAATTCGCCAGCAGTTAATATAACTCCTCTCAAACAATTACTTGCACACACAAAAATCTCGTGACTTTCTGGTATTAGCATCCCAGTATGTGCTATATTAAAAGTTCCCCTTGCTGGTGTCATATATTCAAGCGATTGACTAAACATTTTATTAAACACTGCATCTTTTATATACACACAGGCATCTTCTATATTTTTTTTGTCATAAACCTTTTTTAACATTTATACTCCTTCACTTCATATTGTAGAGCCGTAGAGGCGAGCACTTCTCGTAGGGGCGAGCAGATATTCGTAGGAGCGAGCACTGCGAGCCCAACATCCGTAGGGGCGAGCACCGCGAGCCTAACATCCGTAGGGGTGAGCACCACGAACCCAAATTGAGTAGTCCTCCGTAGGGGTGAGCACCGCGAGCCCTCTTTGCTATCACTCATCTGTAGAGGCGAGCACTGCGAGCACTTCTTTTCCTAGGAGCGAGCACCGCGAGCCCAAATTGAGTAGTCCTCCGTAGGGGTGAGCACCGCGAGCCCTCTTTGCTATCACTCATCTGTAGAGGCGAGCACTGCGAGCACTTCTTTTCCTAGGAGCGAGCACCGCGAGCCCAAATTGAGTAGTCCTCCGTAGGGGTGAGCACCGCGAGCCCTCTTTGCTATCA
>CAMJKC010000062.1 GCA_946406305.1 uncultured Lachnospiraceae bacterium | reverse complement strand
TATTACTTATTTTGTAAAACAGTGGATATTTCATAAGCTTTCTAATTATTAAATACAAATCATAACAAGTAGAATAATGATATTGGCTATCAAGGCCGTGTGGATTATAAAAATGTGAACGGAGAGCACCTATTTTCTCTGCTTCATTATTCATAAGTATAATAAAATTATCATAATTTTTATCTAAGTTTTCTGCAAGAGCTATAGCAGCATCGTTTCCTGATGGTAAAAGAAGCCCATATAACAAATCTATAACTTTTACTCTGTCACCAGCTTTTAAATCTGCTTTTGATGCAGTTCTCTCAAGAGCTACAGCATCACTTGAGACATAATAGTATTCTTCTAAATCTTTACAGTTTTCTAAAACCACAAGTGCTGTCATAAGTTTTGTAAGACTCGCTATTGAAACTTGCTTGTAAGGATTTTTGTATCTTACAAAATCCGATACCTTTCTATTTGAAGATGACACATAATAACTTTCTGCAGATACATTTTCTACCAAACTGTCACTTGTCTCACTTGGCACAAATAACTCACTCGCAAAACCATCGGCAAATTGCTCTACATCAGCCATCCACAAATTTTCTTTTAATCTGTCACTGTTATACTTATCTTCCAAATTTGTGCAAGATGTCATAATAGATAGTATTAAAAATATTACTATTAAATTTTTAAATATCTTTTTATACACGAGCTTCCCTCTTTATATTTATTACAAATCCCATTCCCATATATACTGATAAAAGTGAACTTCCACCTTGTGAAAAGAAAGGTAGTGGCACTCCTGTATTCGGTATGATACTTGTAGCAACTCCAATATTTACAAAACACTGTGCCCCTATCCAAGTTCCTACACCAACACATATAAGTTTCCTATAAACTTCTCTCTGCCTCCCCGCTATCACAAAACAGCTCACCACTAAAAATATATATAAAAGTATTATTATGGTGCTACCTAAAAAACCAACTTCTTCTCCAACAACAGCAAAAATAAAATCGTTCTGCTCTTCCGCAAGCCAGTTTCCATTTTTTACTGATTGAGTAGAATCATTATTTATTCCCTTTCCCAATATCTTACCAGAACCTATGGCAGTAACAGAGTTCTCTTGTTGATATGTCCCTTGGTCACCTTCCGTTGGATTTACAAATGAAACTATTCTCTGCTTTTGATAGTCTTGTAAAATTGGCAAACTATATATAAGACCATTTACAGCCATCACATATATACTTAAAATTATTACCAATGCAGTTGTAGCTCCACCTATAAACCATTTTAAATCAAGTTCCGATGAAAATAACATTGCCATAAATATAAATAATAGTATTAGAGAACTTGAAAGATTTGGTTGTGCCAATATCATAATGAAAGGAATTGCAAATAATGATATAACCTTCATCAAATTTCCAAATCTATTTATCATGATGCCCATTTTCTCTATATATTTAGAAATAAATAATATGACAAACAATTTAACAAACTCTGAAGGTTGGAGTTGTGAATTGATTATAGGTATATTTATCCATCTAACACTATTTCTACCAAATGCTGTCCCAGATATTCTAAGTACCAATAAAGAAATTACCGATAGCCAAAAAAAAGTATAAGGTCTGCTTATAGCCTTTTTTATATTTAAAAAAGAAATTATTATACATATCATAAGTGAAACTATTGATATCATAAGTTGTGATATAAGTCTATTTGCAGTTGTAGAAAGACTTGATTGTATAAAAATTAAACCAAGTACATTTAATACTATGCAAACAAATAATTCTAAATATCCATAATTTCTTAAATTTAAATCAAACATATTTTAATCTGATACATTTATACTTTTAATGTTATCTGCATTTCTGCTTATAACATCTTCAAATGATGTAGCTCCATATTGATAATTATATACTCTATTTGCGAGTGCTGCTGCATTACCTGATGAATAGCCAAAAGGTATTACAACATTAACAGCTATCTCTGGTCTCGTATATGGTGCGAATGAGACAAACACAGCATGGTTTGGTCTATCATTTCTTTCTTGTGCAGTTCCTGTCTTACCACATATTTCTACATTTTGACCTCTAAAAACATATCTCGCAATACCAGTTGTAACCACTTCTCTAAGTCCATCTTTTACTATATCCATATTTGTTTTTGATATTTCAAGTGTTCTCTTATATTTAGGTTCTACTACAGATAATACTTTTCCACTTTTATCTTGTGTTTTATCTACTATGGAGAGGTCATATAAAATCCCCCCATTTGCAAAACAAGTAGTAAATTTTGCTAATTGTGCATTATTGAATGCATGAGTTCCTTGTCCCATTGCAGATCTCTCTGGGTCTTGTCTTGAAATTGCTGGCATTGATTCATCTAATTCAACTCCTGTTTTTTCACCAAGTCCAAACATCTCAGCATATTTTATCAATATTCTAAGTCCAGTATCTGTAGAATAGTTATTGTTTTCATCAATAGACATCCTATGCCCCAAATCAGCAAAAAACACATTGCAAGAGTTCTTTATGCCATTTAACAAATCTAACACTCCGTGGTCATAAGGGTATGCCCAACATTTTATCGGAGGATCTATTTCATCAAAAATTCCTTTACATCTTATCTCTGTATCTTTTGTTATAATTCCTTCTTCTAAACAGGCAACTGCAGTAATAGGTTTAAAAGAAGAACCTGGTGCAAGCTGTGTCTGTGTCGTGCAATTAACGAGAGGTAATGAAGCATTGTTATTTAACGAATCAAAATAGGCTCTGTTTGTAATATTATTATTGTCATAAGAAGGATAAGTGACAAAGGCTTTTAATTTCCCAGTATTTACATCTGTTACACATATAGAACCAGTGCATGGGTCAAGTGCCAAGTCAGAAGGTTTTAAAATCAAATCTCTTATGAGTCTTATAAAAAAAGTATATATATATTCATCATTACCATTCATAATTTTTGTATATTCTACATCATTATATTCCAAAAAACCTTGCTCATATAATGCCATACACAATAGTCTATTTGTAATATATTTTTGCTTAATCGCAAATCTATATACGAGCATATCAAACTCTTCATTATCATTTAATTCATTCATAATATACTCAACTAAGTATCTGTATATAGTATCTCTGTCACCATATCTATCTGAAGCATATATTTTTGTAGTGTCTATCCAACCTTCTTCTATGGCTTTCATTAAAAACCTTCTCAAACTTATTTCATCTTCTTTCCACAATTTGTATTCTAAAATATCTCTGTCTATGGCATCAGACATAAGTATATTATTGTGAGTATGAAGATATGTATATACATAAGCAAGATAATTTTGTTGGTCATTTGATAAATCTTTTTGAATGCTTGAATTTTCATCCATTAAATTTTTGTATATAAGACCCCTAACTCTATCCTTCGCTTCTAAAAATACTCTCCTTATTTCTTTTTCCGCCTGTTTTGCCGTTGGTGCTTCAAAGTGATGGTGATCTAATACATGGTTCTCTATCAAATGGTAGTATGCATCAAAAACAGAAATCTGCATTGTAGAAGAGTCTTTTCTTTGATTATCTACTTCACCATTTATTATTTTAGAAGCTATTATTCCTGCAAGTTGTTGCTCAATTAAGTGATAATTTGCAATCTGGTCATTTACGGCTATACTCAAATATACATCATTTCCAGATTTCGGTTCTGCTTCTTCAAGAATTTCTAAAATTTTACCAGAAGAATCTACAATTATCCTCTTGTATCCTTTTTGTCCGCAAAGGGTTGATTCATATTGCTTTTCAATTCCGAGAAGTCCTACTCTGTCGTCTATATCATATTGAGGGTTATTCTTTTTTAATTGATTTATTCTATTTTCAGATGTCCTTCCTATATGGCCTACTATGTGAGCAAAATAAATCGCATAGTTATATCTTCTAATACTCGTCTCTTCTTTATCCACTCCCATGAGTTCACCTTTATTCTCAACTATCTCAGTGACACAGCTATTGCTCACATTACTTGCTATAACAGTTGGTTGATACTTCTTGTAAGAAGTAAGTCTCATAGTAAAATGTATGCCTATCATATCAAGCATGGTTTCATCATCTATGAGCATTACATTGCCATTGTCACCTCTCACCGCATCCATAGCATATCTCTTTTTTGAGTATTCAAAAGCTTCTTTAGCAGATATTGTTGATGGGTATCTATAATTTCTCCCTTCGTCAAGGTCCGCTAAAACTCTGCCATATATATCAGCTATAAATTTTTTATGTTGTTTTTCGCTCTTCGTCGTATATACAAAATTTCCATTTTCATCTATTTCAATAAAGTATTTACTATCTATTTTACAATCATATTTTCTAAGTATCCTTGCTAATTTTAAAAGCATTCTATTTCTTTTATTTATACCTTGGTTATTTGCAGGATAAGCATCTACATCTGCTATTGTAATGTTGTTGACTAATTCATTGTATGCAAGTATTTTACCATCTTTGTCATATATGTTTCCTCTCGCAGCAGGAACAGTGATATACTTCATAGATTTCTGCACATAGTTGTCAAAATAATATTGACCATTTACTACTTGAAGAGAAAATAATCTTGAAAGCAATACAAAAAACAGCATAATAAAAATAACAATCAAAATATTTATTCTTTGATTGGCACCTCTAAAAGCTTCTCTTATAATTTTCCATATTTCATATATCATTCGCTTTTCCTTATTACATTAAAATCATATAAAAATTTATATATTATTATTGTAGCAATCAGTGTAAACATAATGTTTGGGAAAATTATCCGTGTCAAGCAATACCATATATTTATTCTCCCCCTTATTAAAAAATGCATAACATAAATATAAATATTAAATGCAAAACAGTTTACAATACTAAGTATCATAGACAAACTTATACTATCTCCATAAAAGGAATCGTGCAAAATACCATTTGCATATCCAATGATTGAGTATATCAATACATATACACCAAATGTTTCATCAAAATACATATCAAATAACAAGCCTACTACTATGCCAACTATAATGCCAATATTCTCTCCATACAGTAAGCCATAGGTAAATACTATTATCAAAACTAAATTAGGTGTTGACCTAAGATAAGTGATTAGTGGAAATATTGAAGTTTGCAATATGAATGCAAAAAATATTATAGAAAAATGTGCCAGTAAAATCAAATTTTTTTTGAGAAAACCATCTTTTCGCATCTTTAATCTACCATACTATCAGATTTTAATCTCGTTATGACTAATACCTCTGATATGTTATTAAAATCAGTTACTGGAATACAATATCCACTCTTTGAAAGTTGATTATCATTTATTACTATATCTGTAGCATAGCCTATAAGTAAGTTAGGTAAAAATTTTGAAGATATATTTGAAGTAACTATTCTATCTCCATCTACTACTGTGCTTCCAACCCTAATCCCAGTTAATCTTAGTCTATTAGTATTATACAAAGTTATATCTCCTTCAACCATACAACTCTCAAGTGAGTGCTGTGTCATTGAAGATACTCTTGATTCATCATCAATTATAGAACGGACAGTTGAATAGTTATATCCAACATCTGTAACTATGCCACACAAGCCTTTATCCGACAAGACATTCATATCCACTTTTATGCCATCTCTATACCCTTTGTCTATTTTAAATACTTGAAACCAATCACCTGACTCTTTTGCTATAACCCTACAAGCAATTTTATCATATTGGCTATATTCGTCAGAAAGGTCATATAATTTTCTAAGCCTATCATTTTCATAACTTTTTGCTCTAAGAGTGTTTATTGTTTCGCTCATTGAAGCAATCATATCTTCTAACTGCTCTATTTTAAGATTCGCTTCATCAAGTGTTTGCCTATCGCCAAATATAT
Organism: uncultured Lachnospiraceae bacterium; assembly: GCA_946406305.1. Lineage (GTDB taxonomy): Bacteria > Bacillota > Clostridia > Lachnospirales > Lachnospiraceae > UBA3633. The sequence goes on along the minus strand of CAMJKC010000062.1, from coordinate 3,184 downwards.
TAACTAATACTCCACCAAATCTATTTATCCTATCTTGCATAGGAACTACAAAAAAAGAAAAAGCATTTCTTATAGGAACAGAAAGGCTTGGCATATAGTGTGAAAATGTTATAGAAGCAACCGACATTACCACAACTATCAATATGAAAATTTTTGATTGTTGATTCTTCATATAATTATTATATCATTATTTTGTGCTTAAATCAAAATAAAAAACTATTCCACTATATAAGTACTCTTTATTATCTACATTGTAACATCCACAACTCGTATTTATCTTTTCAGCTATTGCTTTTACTATACTAAGTCCGAGTCCAGTCCCTCCATACATTCTCGTCCTCGCTTTGTCTGTCTTGTAAAACTTTTCCCACACATTTTGTAAATTCTCATCAGACAGTTGCTCTCCTGAGTTATACACCATAAATCTAACTCTATCATTTTGAGTTTCCTTTGTAGAAATTACAATACATTTATTTTCATCTATATGGTTTATAGCATTTGTCAAATAATTTCTTATTACTTCTTCAAGTTTGAATTCATCCATCCAAACATATATATTCTCATCTATATCATTATTTTTATTTATATTTTTTTGATTTAAAACTATATCTTGTGACTTTGTCACTTGCAGGACAACTTCTTTTAAATTTATCCTCTCGATCTCAAAATTTCCTATTTCACTCTCAATTGATGACAAGTCAAGAAGTTGCCTTACCATCCTATTCATCTTATTTGCTTCATCCATTATTACATTTACATAATAATCTCTGTTTTCTTTATCTTCTGCCATGCCACACTGAAGACCTTCTGCATAACCTTGTATAAGAGCAATAGGAGTTTTTAGTTCATGTGACACATTTGCTATAAAATCTTGTCTCATCTCATCCAACTTATTTCTCTGCTCTATATCTTCTTTTAGTTTTATGTTTGCAGATTTTAACTCACCTATCGTCTCTTCAAGCTTGTCACTCATCTTATTCATAGATTTGCCGAGAACACCTATTTCATCTTCCCTATCTTCATCATACTTACTCATAAAGTCAAGGCTTGACATCTTCTCTGATATATGTGCCAATTTTTTTATCGGTATCGTAAGCCTATAAGATGTTATATATATAATTATAGAACCTATTATTATGATAATAATAGATATTTCAACTAAAATTTTATTAAAAACTTCTATCGGCTCTTTAAGTGAGGTTATAGGAGTCGTCATAAAAAAATTAGTTGCATTATCTGATAAAAATCCAAAACACTCTATGTCTGCTGTTTTATATACAGGGTTAATATTTCTTTTAACATTTGGAAACACTTGGGTCTCATCATTTGTTATGGTAGCAATTTTATACTTATCTGTCTCTTCAAGAACTTGAAAACCTTCATCATGTTCATTATTTTGAAAAATGTATGACATAATCCTCTTATCAAACCTTTGGTTATTTTGATATAGAGAGTAATAATTATTATTGCTATCTACTAAAACTATGCTTATGTTGTATATGTTTTGTATCTCTCTTAAAAACCTTGCAAGGTTAGATTCTATAGATTCATAAAACTCTTTATTTTTACCTTGTGTTGTAACCTGTCCAGGACGGACACCTATTTTGCTATTTTTAAATAAGTCTTTTAACTCATAACCATTTGCATAGGCTTCCATTATCCCCTCATCAAGAGCATGATAAGCTTTTACAAGCACCTGCTTTCTATTTCTAATATATAATTTTTCCAAAAACAATATATTAAAAATATATACGCTTGCAAGACAAAAAACTATCACTACTACAAATGTTATTGTAATTCTCCAAGTTATACTTTTTTTCATAAATAAACTTTTAGTCTGGTTTAAATTTATATCCCATTCCCCAAACTGTTCTTATGTATTCTCCTTTATCTCCAAGTTTTGCACGGAGTTTTTTAATATGAGTATCTATCGTCCTCGCATCTCCAAAATAATCAAAATTCCATACGCTGTTTAAAATTTTCTCTCTCGTAAGTGCAATACCTTTATTCTCTATCAAATATTCAAGCAATTCAAATTCTTTAAATGATAAATCAATCATCTCACCATCAACCGTAACTTCGTGAGCTACCTTGTCAATGACAATACCTGAACACTCAATTCTATTATTGTCACTTTCACTCCTTTTTAATATGGCATTGATTCTCGCTACCAAAACTTTTGGAGAAAATGGTTTTTGTATATAATCATCTGCTCCACCTCTAAAACCTTTTAACTCATCTATTTCTGTCCCTTTTGCCGTAAGCATGACTACAGGTATTTTTGATTCTGACCTTATTTCCTTTAATGTCTCCCAGCCATCCATTTTAGGCATCATTACATCAAGTATAATCAAATCAATATCCTTGTCTTCATAAAAAATTTTCAAAGCCGCCTCGCCGTCTCCAGCTTCAACTACATCATAATTATTTGTTATAAGAAAATCTCCTATTAATTTTCTCATCCTGTTTTCATCATCAACCACTAAAATTTTTTGTTTTTCTTTCATTTTAACACCTCCCCTTTTATGCCTTCTACCAAAAATCTTGAAGGCAAATATTGTTTTCCGTTACGATTTTTAGTAAACAATATATGTAAATTTTCTTTAGCCCTCGTTATTGCAACATAAAACAATCTCCTCTCCGCCTCTATGTCTTTACTCTTTATACTCTTTTTATGCGGAATTAAACCATCATTTGCATCTATTATTATTACTGTCTTAAACTCAAGTCCCTTACTACTATGAAAAGTCATAAGCTTAACACAATCAGTATCACAGTTGTCATCAAGAGCTTTATAGTTTTTAACATACATAAGTAATTCTTCTGTAGTTTTAAAATAAACTGACACATCTTCAAATTCATCAAGATATGATTTTACCTCTTCATAATTTATATTACTATTAAGACAATATTTAGCTATATAATCTTCATACCCTATTTGATTTCTTATATGCTTTATTGCAAGAGCAGGTGGCATATTTTTTATAGCATCTATATCTTTTTTTAGTTTTATGACATTTTTTAAGATATAATTATTACCCATATAAAATTTACAAATATCATCAAAAGAAAATTTTACTCCAACTATTGCTTCCCTTTTTATATATCTAATAGGTTTATTCATTATATATATCATCAAAAGAAAATTTTACTCCAACTATTGCTTCCCTTTTTATATATCTAA
>CAMJKC010000061.1 GCA_946406305.1 uncultured Lachnospiraceae bacterium | reverse complement strand
TTAGCTTTGTCTTCTTTTTGATAATACTTATTTTAGCACTTAAGCCAAGTCGCATTATGGACTTCATAGGAAAATTTTTAAACCCTGCTTTTTTAATTTTCTTATTTATTCTTATTTTTATAGTAATATTTAGTCCACTTGACAATTTTAATATATTTAATAATTCTATTCTTCCATCAAGTGAATATACTGCTCACCCATTTTTTAATGGTTTTTTAGAAGGCTACAATACTATGGATGCAATAGCAAGTCTTGCCTTTGGTATTACAGTCATAGAAGTTGTAAAATCTCATGGAATAAATGATGACAAGAGTTTAGTAAAAAATATAATAACAGCGTGTAGTATATCTTGTATTATGATGGCAATAATATATATACTCACAACTTATATTGGAGTTAAAAGTAGAATAGTTTTCCCTACATCAGAAAATGGAGGAGTTGCACTATCTCTCATCACTAATTTATTTTTAAACAAACTTGGAAACTTTTTACTTCTTATCATAATAACACTTGCTTGTTTAAAAACTTCTCTTGGACTTATAGTAAGTTGTTCAGAAATGTTTAATACGATGTTCCCAAAATTTTTATCTACTAAACAGTGGGCAGTTTTGTTCACTTTGTTTTCTTTTATAATTTCAAATTTTGGTTTAAATAAAATTATAGAATATTCTATTCCAATGCTTATGTTCTTATACCCTATGGTTATAAGCATTATGCTATTATCAACATTTGGTAGATTTTTCAACTACAACAAAACAATTTTCATATCAGTTACAGCATTTAATGTCTTTGCTGCATTTTTTGACTTCATAAAAACACTTCCAGAATTCATAAGCAATAGATTTCATTTTAACATACTTGTAAATTTTGCAAAATCTGTATTCCCACTTTATAATATCGGTCTTGGGTGGATAGTTCCTACAGTTGTGGGATTTTTACTTGGTTTTATTATAATAAATGTAAAAGAGAAAAACAACAATAATTAAAACATTTAAAGCTTTCTCTTCTCTTTATAATCGCTCATATATTTCTCTACCATACTATAAAAACTCTTGCTATGGTTTGGAATTACTATGTGGCACATTTCATGTAGGACAATATATTCAATAAAGCCATCTGGTTTTTTTATTAACTTTTTATTAAACCGTATAGTATTTTTTTTATAACTACAAGAGCCCCACAGTGTTTTCATATTTCTAAGTGTAAACCTATTTACTTTAAGTCCTGTAAGTTCTTCATATTTTAATATATAATTCGATATTTTTTCTTTGAGTATTTTTTCTTCTTCTTTTGTAACAATATCATCTACCATTCTATTTTTCATCTTGTCTACATTTTTTAATATCCAAGATTTTTTTTCTGACAAAAATCTATATATGTCACTTTCACTCGTCCCATAAGGAACTACATAATACACTTCTCCATCTGGTTTGATAGTTATGTGAATAGTTCTGCACCTACTTCTCGCAAAGTTTATTATCAAATCTTCATATATAAATCTATTATATTTTATTCTTTTTATGCTCATACTCTAATATATTTTTTATACCTTGTATAAATTCTGTTTTCTTACTCCAATTAAAATCTTTTTTTAACTCTGTTGTATCAGCAGATAAATACATAAGCTGATTTTCATTATAAGGTATGTCACCATATTTTATTTTTATTTTATCATTTACAACATTTTTTATATCTTCTATATATTCTTTAAGCACTCTTTCATCCCCACTGCCTAAAACATATACTTTATTGTTATAATTGCTATTCCCCATAAGGTAAAATGCTTCTGCTGCATCTCTACTATATAAATAATCCCATACCTGTTCAGCTTTCGTGAATATTGGAGTTTCATTATTTAATAATTTGTTTATGGTTGACATAACCATACTATTTTCGCCATCATTCTCGCCATATACACTAAGAACTCTTACCCATATATGATTTATATTGAGTTCATTTGCAATTTTTCTTGTTTCTATACCAGCCCTTAATTTTGCCTTCCCATACTCTGTTATAGGAGTCTCTTCTGTATCTGGTTTTAGTTTTTCATTTTTTATACCATACTCAGCCTGCGAGCCTGCACCTATAAACATCTTACAGTTAAACTCTTTTGCCATATTCACACAGTCAACTGCGAACTCAACATTTTTTTCTTGAAGCATTTTATCATCTCTATATTTTCCAAAAGTTCCGTCCCAAGCAAAATGATAAAATGTATCATAAACTTCATTGTCATAGTTTTTAATATCTTTTATGTGCGAGAGGTCACTATATACAATTTTTACTCTTTTATCTTTTTTAATATTATTAATTCTACTACTATTCTCTCTCACTATGACCATCACTTCTATATCATTTTCTACTAATTTGTCAATAAGTGCCGTCCCTATAGCACCTGTTGCTCCTGTTATTATTACTTTTTTCATATTGCATACACCACTATTCCAAATACTGCAGAAATCAAAATAAATGGAATGCTTGATATAGATTTTTTATTTATTTTTTTGTATATTATTCTAACTATAAAAAGCAAAATACAAATAAATATATTTTTTATATTGTTATTATAATCTGCCTGCTCCATAGTGACTTTAAAAAATAACGAAATCCCCGCATAAAAAATAATTGCAAATATCACAGGTCTCATTATTGAAAAAACATATTGCGACTTCTTACTATTAAATATATTTTTAAATATAATTGCAAAAAGAAGTATGACTACAAATGGAGGTATTGATATTCCTAATGTAGCTATGATTCCACCTAAGAGCCCTCCCATCTTTGTCCCTATATAAGTAGGGACATTTATCATAATAGGTCCTGGTGTGCTCTCCGCTATTGCAAGTATGTCTAAAAACATCTCTTCAGTTATCCAACCAGTTTTTACTGCAGCATCTCGCATAAGAGGTATCGCCGAATACCCTCCACCAAAAGAAAAAATGCCTACTTTTAAAAAATTAAAAAATAATTCTAAATATATCATATCTTATTCACCAAAAGCATAATAAAAGCAACTAAAAATGCTACGAGTATTATATACACAGTATTTACATTGATATTTAAAATTCCAAATAATATCATTAATATTAGTGTCACAAAAAATAAAAATAGTGACACTTTTTTCTTATCACTATCTCTATACTCTTTTTTTATCATTCCATAAGCTACAGACATAATTATAATTGACACAGCAGCTCTAAGTCCATTAAATGCATCGCTTACAATTTTAAACTTCAAAAAATCAGATAAAAATAAAGCAACTACATATATAATCAAAACTGGTATAAACACAACTCCTATTGAAGCAACAACAGCCCCCGTAATACCTGCCTGTTTATACCCTATATATGTAGCCATATTTATAGCTATAGGTCCTGGTGTGCTTTCCGACACTGTGAGCATATCATAAAACTCATCTTCTTTTATCCAATTATTTTTGTCAACACACTCTTCCTTTACTATTGATATCATGGCATACCCACCTCCTATGGTGAGTCCGCCTATTTTCATAAATTCTAAAAATAATTTAAGTAACATTTAACTCTCACTATAAAAAAATGGATAAGGTATTTCACTAACTTCTGCTTCATAGTCAACATTTATAATTCTTCTATCTGTACAAGTTATATCAAAATTTGCATCAATTAAAAAATCATACTCTATATCATAAGCATGCTCTCCACCTTCAAAAGGACGATGATAAGTAAAAGTTAAAGTTGTCTTTCCACTCTCATTTGCAGTAAATGTATATGTGACATCTGTTGGAGCTCCTACCATACCTGGTGCTTGTGCAATATTCTCACCTGCATCTTCATTTTTTTCTATCATATCTAAACAATCATCTGTCATCTCATAATCCCATATAAAACCAGTAGATGCTTGCTCTTTAAATTTTAAATTAAAAAACTTTCCACTCCCTGACAATGGGTCAGAAGATGAGAGCCTTACTTGCTCATTTTTTCCACAACCAAATAACACAAAAACTATTGCCACTGCCAAAACTAAGCTACTTTTCTTAAACATATATTTCCTCCATTAAAACAAATTATTTTCTATATCAAGACATATAGCATGGTATATAGCTATATGTTCCTCTTGAATTAAGTAAGTTTCATTAAAAGGCACTCTAATAGAAATATCAGCCACATCTTTTATGTTTCCGCCATCACCTCCTGTCATAGCTATCACTTTCATACTTTTACTCTTCGCCAACACTGCAGCATTGAAAACATTTTTAGAGTTTCCAGAAGTTGTTATACAAAGAAGCACATCCTCTTCCACCCCTATATTCATAACAGCATTCGCATATACATATTCAAAACATTTATCATTCATATATGCCGTGTTTAATGCTGTAAATGCTGTTAAATCTACACAGCTAACTCCTCTTTCAAGATTTTTTATAAAGCCCTCATACATTTCTTCTATATTAAACTTAGGATTTTTGCTATTTAGTTTTTCTATTTCTTTTTTTAATTTTAACTCCATATCCATATCTATTCGTCTATCTTTTTTAAAACTCTTAACTAATTCACCCATTATATGAGAGCTATCTGCACTTGAACCACCATTTCCACAAATGAGTAGTTTGTTGCCATTTTTGAAGCACCTATATATTTCTTCATACGAATTTTCTATTTGATTTTTTATAGGCAATAAATTTTTTCTTCTTTCACACAAGTCATCTATATAACTCATACCAATTCCTCCAATATATAATTTGAAGCTCCATTTATATCTTCAAAACATTTGTCATACACTTTATTATTTATGCTTTTTGATTTTTCATATTCAGCTTTTCCTTCTCCAGTTAGAACCAAAAAACTTTTTACTCCATAATTTATACCAGCCATAGTGTCTATTAACTTATCTCCTATCATATAACTTTTATTTTTATTTATCAATATTTTATTTATGCTTTTTTTATATATATTTCTACTCTTATCATATATAATTGTGCTATTTAAAAATTTTTCATCAATAGTTTGAATTTTGCCATTCCTTAAATCATCTTCCGCCTGTTTAAACATACCTATTTTAGGTTTTCTGCAATCACAATCTACAATCAATTCTTTTATTATCTTATCACCATACAATATTCTCCCATCACTTTCTTCTCCTGTGTCGTGATGAATACAATAATAAAAACCATCTATCAAATTATCTAATTTCTCATTTAACTTTTCATTAAATCTATGGACATCAGACTCTGTCATTTTACCTTTTGCCACACCTGCCTGATTAGAAATAACAATAATCAAAAAGCCTTTCTCTTTTAATCGTTTCAAAGACTTTTCTACTCCTTCAACTAAAATCACATTGTTGATTAAATTATCATAACTTCCATAATCATGCGATTGAAAAGCACCGCCATCTACACAAATAGTGCCATCTCTATCAAGGAATATTATGTTTTTAGTTTCTATATCACTCATATTTTTTTAAAAAAGCCTCTTTTATACTACTCTCTGTCCCTATATCTAAAAAATCTCCCTCTCCTACTACTCCACCTACTATTTTTTCCCTTACCCATTTTGGCATCATCTCTTTTTCTAAAGATACATTCTTATTTTTTTCTATATCATTTATCAAATCCTTCCTCATCAAATATATGCCACCATTTATCAATTTTTCTCTCTCATCAGTTTGTTTTTTCTTTTCATAAAAATTTATTATTCTCCCACTTTTGTCATCAACATAGTCTAATTCTACCTCTCCATACCTATCTGCATTATGAACAACATTTAACATAATGCTTATGTCAGAATTTATTTTTGTCATATTTTTTTCTAATTTAGTTATATCTACTTTAAATAGTGTATCCCCATTTGCAACATAGACCAAATCGTTTTTTATAAAATCAAAACAATTTTTTATTGCTCCTGCTGTCCCAAGTTTTTCTTTTTCTTCTACACAAACTATTTCTACATCTTCTTTATTATTTTTAAAATAGTCAAGCACTTCATTTGATTTATACCCACAGGCAAGTATAAATCTATCTATTCCATTTTTTTTGTAATAATCTATAAGCAATTTTAAAAAAGGTTTTCCATTTATACTGACCATAGTTTTTTGCGACTCGCCTATCACTTTTCTGAGCCTACTTCCAAGTCCACCACACAATAATATCATTTCCATAATTAACCTCTGTCAAAATCATCTTTAATTTTTTCCCAAGCTGCTTCCATAGAGAAGTGTTTATTTATTTCTTTTCTTGCAAAAAATGACAATTTTTCTAACTCGTCAAAATTATCATATAACTTCTCTATACAGTGAGCAAATTCTTGTGCAGTTGCTTCTACTTTCATAAATTTTTCTGCTTCCTCTATGCCTTCAGCACCACAAGGAGTTGTTACTATGGCACATCCCTTACTCATAGCTTCTACAATCTTTCCCTTTATTCCAGCACCATATCTAAGTGGAGCGATAACGATTCTCGTTTTTTTATACAGTGAGTCTAACTCGTTATCTGAGACATACCCTATAAAACTATAACCTTCTTTGCTGCATATTTCTCTTACTTCATCTGTCGCATTTGAACCAACTACATTTAATACTACATTCATCCTCGCCTTTAACCTTGGGAGTATTGATTCGTCAAACCACCTTAAGGCATCTACATTTGGCTCGTGTGCGAAACCGCCTACAAATAATAACTGAGCTGTATTTTTAAAGTCTCTTTTTTCAAGTGAAACATTTTCATATATATATGCATTTATAGATTTCACTTTTAATTTTTCATCTACCGATTTAATTTCATCTATCTCTACATTTGATGGGTAATAAGACATATCTGCCCTATACATTATTGAATATTCCAAATTTCTAAAATACCTTGCCTCCACCAAAGTGTTGCTGTCTTTTTCAAGTTCATACTCTCTGTTAAGTCTTAAGTAGTGTAAATCGTGACCGTAAAAAAGTATTTTACTATTCATATTTTCTTTTATGAAATCTATATACTTTATAGCTACATGAGGTCTGTTCAAAAATATGTAATCTATATTTCTCTTATTCTCTTTCAAAAATTCCCATATATTTAATTGCAAATCATTTCCATATAATACTTCTATACCCATCTGCTGCAAGACATCTCCATAAGGAGAGTTTAATATAAAATTATCTCCCAAAAATTTAACTATATAACCTTTCATCAAAAACATTCGCATATAAGAAAATATGGTTTTACTTCCTGCATCTTTATCCCAAGTAGGCACATAGTGGTCTATAAAAAGAATTGTCTTCTTGCTTAAATTTCTCTCTCTCGCTTTGAAAAAATTAGGGTTGCTACTTGCTGGATATTGGTTTATAAGTACCTGTTCCCATTTTTCTTTTAACTTTTCTGTATTTACTATTTGATAAGATTTTAAACTATTTGTGTCATTTACATCTACACCATTTGATATGCCTTCATAATGTATAACTCTGCTCAGTGGTTGATACATTACTTTCATACCAAACTTCCTCACAGAAAAAGCCAAGTCACTATCTTCGCAATATGCAGGTATATACCTCTCATCAAAACCACCTATTAAATCCCACAAACTCTTTCTTATCATAATAGATGCACCTGATATATAATCAACTTCTCTTATATAATTAAACTTATAATCTTTTTCATCTTGCCCTCTTCCATAATTAGCACCTGTTCCATTGCTCCATATTATTCCACCTGCTTCTTGCAACACTCCATTTGGATATATTAGTTTACTACCTGTCATACCAATAGTTATATCCCTATCAAGAAGCTCCATAAGGTGATATATAGCACCTTCTTCTACTTTTGTATCATTATTTAAAAACATAATATATTCGCCTCTTGCGAGAGCTGCTGCTTTGTTACAATTTCTCAAAAATCCTAAGTTCTCTTCGTTTCTACTGACTACTACATTTTCTACATATTTTTTAATATTCTTCGTTGTATCTTTTGAATTGTCATCTGCAATTATTACTTCGTATGGGATAATTTTACTATCAACCGTTTTCATTATTGAATATAGACATTTATATGTCCACCTTATTTGATTATAGCAAGGTATTACAATCGATACTTTTACTTCACTGCAATATGGAAATGCAACTTTGCCACATTCAAAATATGCATCCCCTATCATAAAGTCACCAACTATTCTGTTTCTGCCATTTTTCGTAAAATAAATTTTTAGCATCTTTATAGGATGCCTAAATGTCCTATATATATACTTTATAACTTTTTTTCTGATTGTTTCATCTGGTAGAGCTGCTTTTGCAAAATTTTTTATTTTCCTTAAAACTTTATAATAAGTTGCTTCTCTCTTATGGAAAAAATTTACTTGTTTTGCAAGTTCTGCATTTTCACTTTTTAAATTAGATATAAGTGCATTTAAGTTATTTACATGAACATTTGTAAGTCTTATCTCTTCACTCTGCTTATATTCCAAATAGTCCATAGCATTTTCTCCACCGACTATCCTGTCAAGTTTATCTTTTAAATTGTCATATTGGTTTTTAAAATAATAATAACTTGATATGTCAGATTTATTTTCATAATACTTGAGGACATCTCTGTTATCTATATTACCGTGTATGTTTCTTTGAAATACATTTTCTACTTCTTCATATCTATTTGCATCTTCTTTACTTATCAAAAAGGTGTTTAGCATATGTTTAAATGAATTAAATCTAAGTTCTTGTTTATGAGTTTCATAAAAATATTTTAATATTCTATACTGTAAAAAGCCTACTTCTACAGTATCATCTCCTATCCACTCTCCATCTATCACATAAATTTTATCATCCATTTTTATGGCATTTGAGAAAAGGCAATCTATGTTATATATATCTATTAGCCCACTGTTCTTACCTATCAACAAGTCCATATATTTTTTTATAGTTTTTATATCATCTTCACCTTTTTTTATCTCATCTATTATATATTTTGAAAGGCTTACACCAGCTATATAGTCAAACTCTACATACGATTTTCCATCTTTTGATTCACTGCCTCTTACGACCTTTATAGGCTTTGACATAACTATATTTTTATTTTCAATAAGATTAACTCTGCTACACAAATTTTCTACATGCTCATTCGCTTCTTTATTTAATGCTTTTA
>CAMJKC010000060.1 GCA_946406305.1 uncultured Lachnospiraceae bacterium | reverse complement strand
GTAGAGTGCTTACATTATTATCATAAATAACTTTATTTACCTTTTGTGGTAAATACTTCAAAGGTAAAGTACTTTCTTGAATTATAGCTTTGTTTGTACTCTGAGTTAGTAAAGCATCAGTATAAGAAGTAAAATTTTGTTGAGGATTTATATTAATCTGATTATCAAAATTAATCTGTTCATTTTGCTGATTATTTAATGATTCATCTATAATAGAAAAGTATAATAATATTAAAAATGTGATATATTATTTTGCTGGTGATTCAGATGATAGGGGTCCTATTGAATACATAGATATTATAGAAAAAACTTATGCCACGAAAAGTTTTGACAAAACTAAAATTCTTGATAAGAATTATTATGATAAATTTTATGATGAAGCAAAAAAATTACCATCATCAATTATTAATTCGGGGCCAGGGGTAGTAAGTGTCGTTGATTTAGATGAGAATACTAATGTTAATTTTAGATTTATAGGTCAAACTTATACTTATGATGCAGAGATTTTTAAAAAATTGACATATGATTATGTAAAAGAAAGATTATTACCTGATTTTCTTGATGTCCCAGCTTCTTTGAACTCTAAAATAGCAGAAAAAATATTAAAAGAAGAAGATAATTTTGAATATCCAAATTTTGAAAGTAATTTGAGAGGACTTCAAAAAGAAATGCCAATTAGAATTGAAAATGATTCATCAGATATATTATATGTTAAATGGATAAGGACATTAAAAAAATTAATTGATAGTGATGATAATAATGAGTATCCAAGTTTTATGAAAAATGAAGAATGGAAAAAGAAAAAACTTGAGACTTTTGGTGGCTCATATGCTGAGCTAAAACATGATACAATACTTTATTCAAAACAATCTTATACAGCTGAAATGGGCGAAGGTGGCTGGGATGAGTTTTATGATGTGGATTTTATAAATTATGATGATAAAGGCTATGTTGAGCCAGAAAAAGAAGTATATATGGGATTATATAGATTAGCAATTGATACATTAAATAGTTTTAGCAGTATGGGAATGTTAGATGATACCATGAAGGAGTTTTTGACTAATTTTTCAGAATTATCAATGAAATTATATAATATATCTGAAAAAGAATTAAGTGGACAAAATTTATCTGATGAAGATTATGAATTGATTAAAAATTATGGTGGGGCTATTGAGCACTTGATAACTGATAGTGGTGTATATGAATATACAAGTGATGATTCAAAAAAATCTAATGCAATCGTAGCCGATATTGCAACTGGTGGAAACACTGCATTAGAAATAGCTACAGGGAATCCAATAAAAGTATATGTTATAGTTGAAGTAGATGGGAAATATAAAATATGTTCTGGTGGTGTATATGATTTTTATCAGTTTGAAGTAAATGCTGAAGATAGAATGACAGATAAAGAGTGGAGAGTTATGATGGGGTTTGAGTATGCATATTCATATGGCGGCATGGGTGATAGAGAAAATAGTTTAAAATCTCTCAAAGAAGATTTAAAATTTCAAGAATGGACAAAAAGTTATAGATATCAAAATATAAATAATTCATCTGGGCATTACACATTGTATAAAATAGGAGGTGAATATTATTAAAAAAATAATAATCACATTTACAAAATTATTTATATTTATAATAATTTGTTTAGGGCCATTTGCTATAGTATATTACAATGGTATACATATTGATTTATTATATAAATGTAAAAATGAAACTATTTTTGTTGGTAATGAAAATGAATATTTAGATATAGATTTAGATAATGAAGAGTCAAGTGATTATAAAAAAAATGCAAAGACACTTTTATTAAGAGAAAATAGTTTTAAAATAATTGAAAATACATCTAATAGAGTTTTATTTGAGAGTGATAAAAAATATAAAGTTAAAAATTTTTTATATTGTGATATAGATAGAGATAATGAAAAAGAAATACTACTTGTATTATGGAAAAAAGGAAAATTCGGTAAGTATAAACCATTTTTCGCAAAAGATAACAAAAACATATGGAGTCAACATATATTTATTTATGATTTTGATGGAAGAAGTATGAAGCCAATTTGGTGCTCATCATATATGAGTGTTGTTGTAAAAAATATTTCTTTTGATGAAGACTATAAAATATTAAATATTGTCGATAAAGAAAATGGAAGATTTAGATTTATTTGGCAAACTTTCGGGCTTGATAGTGTGAAGGCATCAAAATTTGATTATGATAAAGATAGTGACAAGATAATAGAAAATTTTAAAATTAATGCTTTTGGAGATAATTTAATTCATCATCAAATTTATGAGTATGGGTTAGAACAAAATAACAAATCATTTGATTATTTATATGAAAACATAAAGAGTGAATTAGATGGAGATTTAAATGTTATAAATCAAGAAACAATGTTTGTTGATGAAAAAGAAGGATATAGTGATTTCCCAGATTTTGGTTCACCAAAAGAGGTTGGAGATGCAATTGTTAATGCAGGATTCAATTTAGTACTTCTTGCAAACAATCATACACTTGATAGAGAAAATAAAGGAGTAATAACAACTTATAATTACTATAATGATTTAAACTTAGATGTTGAGAATAAATTATCAAATAAGAAAATAAATTTTGTTGGGATTTCAAATAATGAGAATATTAAAATACCTTACAAAATAGTAAAAAAAGGTGATAAAAAAATATCTATATTTAACTATACCTACAATGTAAATGAAAATAAACATATAAATTTTGAAAAAGAACTCCCATATGTAAATGATTTAAGAAATGAAAGAAAAGTTAGAAGGGATTTAGATGAGGGTATAAGAAAGTCAGATTTATCTATAGTCTTTGTTCACTGGGGAGATGAATACCAAAATGAAATTAATGATTTTCAAAAAAAATGGTCAAATATATTTTTAAAATCAGGAGTAGATATAGTTATTGGAACTCATCCACATGTATTGCAAAAATATGAAGTGCTAAAAGACAGTTTTGGAAATGAAATGTTGATTTATTATTCACTCGGAAATTTCATATCATTTCAAAAAGGAATAGATAGGTTAATAGGTGGTTTGGCGAAAATTGATATTGCATTTACTAATCATGGGGTTAAAATTTTAAATTATGATTTGAAAAAAACTATAACGCATAAACATGGCAAATTTACTACAACATATATGCTTGATGATTATAATAGTGAACTTGCGATGAAGCATAATGACTATAATGATATAATAAAAAATAAATTATTAAATTAGTTTTTGATAATTAGGTAAAATGATATATGAAAATTATTTGTAATTTATTAATGAAAATAAAAATATATTTAAAAATTATAAATACATGTTATAAAGGAGTATAACAATGACAATTTGTTATTTTACTGCAACAGGAAATTCACTATATGTCGCTAAAAAAATTGGTGGAAATATTTTATCAATACCGAATTTAATGAAGAAAAATGAGATAGTTATAGAAGATGACAAAGTGGGAATTATCGCACCAGTTTATGCTGGCGATATGCCACATATGGTTCATGAATTTTTAAGTAAGGCAAAAATTAAAACTAAATATCTATTTTTTATATGTACATATGGAATGTCATATTCAGTTGCAAAATTAAATGCCATATATGCTATAAATGAAATGGGGCTACAATTGAATTATGTAAATGTAGTTAAGATGGTAGACAATTATATTCCTGGATTTGATATTAAAAACCAATTAGAAAACATTGAAAAAAAAGATACAGAGGGACAATTAGAAAAAATTTGTGGAGATATAAATAATAATGTAAATAATGTATCAAAAATAAATTTCTTGCAAAAAATACTTCTATCAATTGTAAAGAATACTATGGGGAAGGCACTTATTGATAAAAATGCAGCAAAAAAATATATAATTGATGCTGCCTGTATCCTTTGTGGAACTTGTGCTAAAGTTTGTCCTGCAAATAACATAAAAGTAACTGACAAAGTAATTTTTGGGAGTAATTGCGAAGTTTGTTATTCTTGTATTCATAATTGTCCTAAAAAAGCAATACATTTGAAAAACGAAAAAAGTGATGTCCGTTTTAGAAATGAGCATGTAAAATTAAATGAAATAATTGAGGCGAATAATTAATTGAAAATAATATCAATTTTATATAATAGTAAAAAATTTATTTGTTAAATAGTTAGATTGTATTAAAAATTATTATGAAGATTGTTATTTTTTATGGAGGGCAACAGTGTTTAGGAAAATGAGGAGATTCAAGCAAGAAATAAGTAATGAAGAATGTATAGAACTTTTGACAAATGAAAAAAGAGGAGTTTTATCTGTAATAGGGGATGATGGTTATCCATACGGAATACCTCTAAATCATTTTTATGATAAAGAAAAAAATTGTATTTACTTTCATGGAGCAAAAGAGGGACATAAAATTGATGCGATAAAGTTAAATAATAAAGTATCATATTGTGTGTTTGAAAAAGGGAAGAAAAAAATGGGGCATTGGTCACTTAATGTAAGAAGTGTAATTATATTTGGGAAGGCGACCTTTGTCACTGATTTGGATGAATGTAAAAAAATTGCAAGTGACATTTGGTGGAAATTTGGAACAGATAAAAATGAATTAGAAGAAGAGTTAAAAAAATCGTTATTAAGAGTTTTATGTATAAGAGTTGATATAGAGCATATTACAGGTAAACTTATAAATGAGTCATAGAAAATTAAAAAATAATTAAGTAAAAAAGTAATTGACATAAATATGAATCGAAATATATGTAGTAGGGAATAGAAAAATAATTGCTGATAATAAAAAATGTCATTATTTGTAAAAAAATATAAATTAAGTGTTTTGACAAAAATAAATGTTAAAAAAGGCGATTATAAAGTAAAGGCAATTGTAGAAAATATAATTAGATTAAAGAATTTAATAAAAAAAAGATTTTAAAATTTCATACAAACAACACAAATAAACTTGAAAAAAAGTTCTCATTTATATATAATATTGTATTAGCATATAACACATTTTATGAAAACAAAAAAAAAATCACACAAAATATTAGTTATTGTGCTAATTATTATAGTATTTATCTCAAATCTGAATAAAGATTTAGATTTGAGGGTATTTGCTGTAAATAAAGTTATGCTTGTAACAGGAACAAATGTTAATGTGAGGTCAGGACCAAGTATAACTACTTCTCTTCTTGGTAAGGTTACCGCAGGATATAAAATCAATATATTAGGTGCTGAACTTGATGAGCAAGGGAAAACTTGGTATAAGTTTAATTATGGAAACAAAACAGGTTATATAAGAAGTGATTTTT
The DNA here is from genome assembly GCA_946406305.1 of uncultured Lachnospiraceae bacterium. Lineage (GTDB taxonomy): Bacteria > Bacillota > Clostridia > Lachnospirales > Lachnospiraceae > UBA3633. The sequence goes on along the minus strand of CAMJKC010000060.1, from coordinate 3,971 downwards.
TAAAAGGTGTAGAAGTAAAATATGTAACAGATGCAAATTTTGAAAGAGAACTTGATGGAGAAGGCTTTCCAAATGATTACAAAGAATTATTAAGATTAGTTCATGCAGAACATCCCAATTGGAAGTTTAAATTACAAAAAATTAATATGGATTTTAATTATGCTGTGGACAATGAATTATTTGGAACTAAGTCATTAATTCATAATAGTGCTATATCTTCTCATAAATCTACTGATAAGGGAAAATATGACTATACAACTTCAACTTGGCCAACTTTTGATAGTGGAATGTGGGTTGCAGCTTCAAGGGAAATAATAGCATATTATATGGACCCAAGAAATTTTTTAGCTGATCCTTTTATATTTCAGTTTGAGGTGCAAACTTTTGATAGAACACTTCATAATTTAGAAGGTGTTAAAAAAATGGTAAAAGGTACTTTTTTAGATGGATTTATAGATACAACTTTGATAAATCAATTACCAAGTGAAGATTTAGTAATACCGATTATAATACCTGATGCTACAAATATAGAAAGACCTAATGGACAAGAAATAACACCATATAAAATAGATGGCGAACCATCCAATATAGATAAAAATATTCCATATGATGGTAATTATCCTACTGAAAATAAAAATGACAGAAATTATGGACCAGGTGTTATTGATTATTCAAAACCTATAGTTCCAATGATAAAAGAGGGAATAGCTTTTTCTCTTAGCAACATAATAGTATCACCGAATGCAGTAAATTTTGGTGCTGCTCCTAATGAAAGTATGGAAGATTTATCTTTTAGGTTTAATTATTTGCCAGCTGGAAGATGGACATATTCAGATATTATATATAATGCTTGTTCTCAAATAGGAATAAATCCTTATGTAGTGGTTTCTATGATATTACAAGAACAAGGGGTTGAAGGTAAATCAGATTCTATAAGTGGAAAAAATGCTAAATTCCCTGGAGTGTATAATTATGGAAATGTTGGTGCCTATGCTGCAAATGGCTATACTGCTGTTGAAAATGGACTTAGATATGCTAAAACTGAGGGTAGATATAATAGACCTTGGGATACAAAAGAAAAAGCATTATATGGAGTTGTAGATTATTATGCAAGTAGTTTTATAAAAAAAGGTCAAGACACATTTTATTTAAAGAAATGGGATGTTATAGGGGACTTTAAAAATCAATACATGACAAATGTCGCAGGTGCTGTAAGTGAAGGACAATTACTCGCTACAGGATATGATGAAGAAATGACAAATGCTACTCATGTATTTAAAATACCATATTATAACAATATGCCAAATGAAGCATCTCCTATGCCAACAAAAACTGGGAGTCCAAATAATAAATTAAAATCATTAACTGTTTCTTCACATAGGCTTACCCCTACTTTTGATACTGATGTAAATAACTATAATTTAATATTAGAGAGTAATGTTTCGTATATCACTGTAAATGCTGAACCATATGACAAAAAAGCAGTAGTAGTAGGAGCAGGAAATATTCCGATAACTGTTACGAATACTTTAGTGCAAATAAGTATAATAGCTGAAAATGGAGATATAAATGTTTATAATATAGATGTATATAAAAAAGGAGTGGAAAATGTTTCGGCACCAAGTGATTTAGTTATACCAATTATTGTCAATGATGTAAATAATAATGTAAACAATAATGTAAATAATAATATAAATATAAACACAGATTTTAAACTGCCTGTAGTGACTGAAATATCAGTTGGACCAGGGGAGCGGAGGTAATTATGAAAAGATATAAAAAAACTTTTAAATTATTTTTATCAACATTAACTTTTATAATAGCTACTACAATTGTGACTTTTGCAGGAGAAGCTCGTATAGAATTTAATGATCCACAGACTACGAGAGGAAAAACTTTTGATGTTGTTATGAAAGTAAAATCTAAAGATGTAAGATTAGAATCTGCAGAAGTGACTATAACTTATGATGAAAAAGCTATTAAATTTATAAGTGGGACAAAGGGAACAACTGCTGAAGGTGGAGCTGGATTAGTAAAAATTCAAGGTTCGGGTAATGGGGCAAAAACAAAAGTATTAGAATATAATATGTCATTTGAAGCTGTAAAAAGTGGAACTACTGTAATCAGCATTCAGGATAACTGGGTAAAAGATGTAAATGATAATTCAGTTAATATTACAAAAACTGGGACATCAAAAATAAATGTCAGACCAGCAAATACTTCGTCTCGTAACGCCAATATAAAAGCTATTCAAATAGGAAGAGGGGAATTGCAGGGGACATTTGACCCAACTGTTACAAATTATAATGTAACAGTTAATTCTGATGTAGATAGAATAGCAATAGATGTTGAAACCGAAGACCCTGATGCACAGTATACTGAAGAAGGTAATGGCAATTTTGAAATAGGGGCAAATAATAAAGTGACTCTAACAGTTACTGCCCCAAATGGTGTAACTAAAAAAGTATATACTATAAATGTTAATAAACTTGATACAGGGATAACGGCAGGTGAAACAGAAGTAGTAAATGGTGTAAGGCTAACATCAAAAGAATACAAAGTAGTAGTTTCAAATATTCCAGAAGGAGATGATGACAAATTTATAGGCTATGAGAGAACTACATCAATAGATAAAAATAATGAAATTGAAGCTTATGTGCCAATAAATAAAGATGGGGAAGTATATGAGTTTTATGTTTTTTATGGTATAGATCCAAATAATAATAAAGGTTATTTTGTCCGTGATATACCAAACAATACTATTCAAAGATATTTGGAAAGACCAGGAAGTGGTAATGAACAAAAGTTGGAAACAAGGAATTTAGAATTAGAAAAACAAGTAAAAGATTTGGAGTCAAAAAGTAATATTTTAATTATTATAGCAATAGCATCACTTATCCTTTGTGTTATACTTGTTATAGCACTTATTGCAAAAGGGATGGGTAGAGGTAGTAAACAAAGAGATGATTTTGATGATGAAGATGATGATGAATATTTTAGTGCTCATGAGAGCTTGATAGGAGAAAAAATAAAGAAGAAGATGAAAAAGATGATGAGATAGAGGAATTAATATAAAAGTGGAGGAAGACATAAAATGGAGTTTACTCAAAGTGTAAAAAAAGTTCTAGAGATAGCTAAAAATGAAGCTAATGCACTTGGAAATGGCCAGATAGGAACGGAACATATTTTGCTTGGTCTTATTATAGAAAATGAAGGATTAGCTTCAAGGATATTGAAATCAAATAATATTGACGATGAGACAGTAAGAAAGATGATAGAGGAGAATATAGATACAAATACAGATATATTAGTTGATGACCCAGATGGATATTCGCCTTCAGCAAAAAGAATAGTTGAAAATGCAAAAAGAGAGGCAGAAGCTGCAAATACAAAAAATGTAGGGACAGAACATTTTTTAATAGCAATATTAAAAGATAAAGATTGTCTTGCTATAAGGATACTTAACACTATAAAGGGTGTAAACCTTAGAAAGATGTATCTTGATATAATTGCTGTTACAGGAGCGAATGAAAAAGGACAAAATGGAAAAAATGGCTTTAGACCTATGTCTAATACACCAGTGCTTGATAATTTTTCAAGAGACCTTACAGAGATGTCAAGAAATGACCAAATAGACCCAGTAATAGGTAGGACAAAAGAAATAAATAGAGTAATACAAATATTATCAAGGAGGACAAAAAATAATCCGTGCCTTATAGGTGAACCTGGAGTTGGAAAGACCTCAATTGCAGAGGGGCTTGCAAACCTTATTGTTAAAGGGGAGGTTCCTAATGTAATAAAAGATAAAAAAGTAGTGAATCTTGATGTTAGTAGAATGGTTGCAGGTACAAAATATCGTGGAGAGTTTGAAGAGAGAATAAAAAGAATAATAGATGAGTTAAAAAACAATAAGGATATAATATTATTTATAGATGAAATACATTCAATCATAGGGGCAGGGGATGCAAGTG
>CAMJKC010000059.1 GCA_946406305.1 uncultured Lachnospiraceae bacterium | reverse complement strand
AAACTCCTTTTTTAATACAAAATATAGTTAACCAGTGAGATTTTTAACAGTCCCATTAATAATATTTTTAAAAAAAATTAAGATTGTACACAAAATATAAACAAAAATAACACTATTTTAAACATTATATTTCAGTATGAAATAGGACAGTGCCATCTTATATGTGGGTTCTAAGTTAAAGAGGATAATGCACCGTTTTTTTTAAAAGAACAACATAAAAAAAGACTATAGTAGATGTTATATATTTTGAAGTCTCTTTCTACAATTTATATATTTTATTTTCACTATTTATATATTTTTCATTTGCATATATTATCCATTTTTGCATTATTTTTACTCCATATTATTTAATAAAAGGAATCAATTGGTTTGTATTGAGTCTGTCCAAAAACTAAATTACAACTAAACATTTAACTTAAACTTCATTTATCAAATATATAATATATTGAACAAATATAATGATCATTTATTCAAATAATTATTATATGTTAAATCGAGAAATACTTATTGGACAGACTCAAATTCCAAGAAACTTACTTAAGTTTCTGTGCATGTATATAGCCCTATTTTCAGTAATATCTCTTTTAAATCATAATAGCTATTTGTTAGAATTATCAATACTACTCAAAAAAATGATAAAATACTGTTTTTTTAATAGCTACTAGATAACCCACCACAAAGAAAATCAATTCGATAACTACTCACATAATATGACATACTGGCATCATAATTATAGCACCTATTATGACAAGTACTATTTTAATTAAGTGGAAGTATTAAAATAATGTAAGAAATGGACTATCATACTCAAAAGCCAAAAAGTCGAAATTTCAAAAAGAAGACTGGAAATCATTTTTGATTTATCCCATCAGAAATGACCAAAATTACAAGTCTAATAAATTACTGGAGAGATTATTACATCATCAAAGACAAAGCCATCGATAAGTTTACTTATGAAAATAATTAAAAAAATGAGTTATGGAATTATTCAGGTATCATTTGTTCTTATTTTAGCTGATTAGCAAGTTTCCATCATTTTTGATATTTGTAACAAACTTTGTTACACACTTTGTTACACGAATTTAAGCCCTTATTTTGCCAAAATAACCCTATAATCGATGTTAAAATCAGATAGATTTTGAGTGTAACAAAGTCCGAAAAATAATATTATGAAAATAAAATTTTATTTTTTTCAACGATTTATTTTTGAGACTTTGTTACAAAATATAGAACAAGGATTGTAAGGGCTTGGATTTGCTAAACAAGGCTTGTAGCATATGTTACATTGTTGTTACAAAGTACAAAAACTTTGTTACAAATGTTACAGAGACTTATATGTTAAATAAAAGATGGAATGATGCTTATTAATTATCATTCGTGTTTAAATTCTCCATTTTCTCTTTATACAAATCTGTTACTATTAAATTTGGATAAATCCTTTTTATATCTCCATTTAATCTGTGAGTTTGTGTCTTGTATTGTCTGTTATATTCTTTTCCATCATTTCCGATGTAGAATTCTCCATCGTGCAAGTCAAATTCATCTTTTATGGCTTTTAATAGTTTATACTTATCTTTTCGGCTATTTGTTCCTAATGGTACATCTACTCCATAATCTTTAGATAGTCCGATTATTATTTCCAATAATTCATCAGTTACAACATAAGTATAAGTATTGAAGTCAATATCTGATTCGGATGCTTCTACATCGTGTTTTAATATCACTTTTTGTAATAAGAAATTAATAGGGTTTGTATGTTTATCTACTAATTCTCTTGTTTGATTTTCATCTAATTTTAAAATGAAGTCTTTTTGTGTATGGATTTCCTTATAGGCTTCTAAACTTTCATATATTAGCCATTCTATTTCCTCTGGATTATCTAATATCTTTTTTTCTAATTCTGGGTCTTGTTTATCAGTACCACGAAACTTGACCATAAATTCTATGACAAGCATTCTTTCAATCATTGCTTGTTTGTAATCTCTGAATTTAGGGATATTATTACAAATAAGCATTGTTTTCGGTACTTCATCCTTTGGAAGCATATATGGGTCTTTAAACTTCGGATTACAAGGTATGTCATCATATCCCATTATTTTATTAAAGAAACTATTAGTTTCAATGATTCTGTCATCACTATCTCTGATGAAATTAAGGTGTTTATTTGCTAATGCACTTGTTCCGTGTGTGTTATTTTCCATCTCTTGAAATGAAACATCTGCAATTTTATTAGAACCAAAAATACTTGTTAATATGTTCGTGAATACTGATTTACCACCACCAGCAACACCAGTTAATATAGGTATCACATTTAAACGATTCCCCCTTGTGAAAAAGTATCCTACGATTTGTTTTAATCCTTTTACTACTTCTTCTGTTTCTTCTTCTGTTTCTCTTGCTAATGATGAATATAAAAATTCTTTTAGAATTGTACTTTCTGCATTTGGATTATAATTATACTGACTTTCGATTAAAGTAAATACTGGGTCTTCAGGTTCTATAATTTCCATAGATTCCATATCATAGATGCAATTAGGAAATTTCACAATATTATATTGTGGTTCTAATCTATCTCCAATGTAAGTTATTGCTATTTTTAAATCTTCATCAGAAATTAAATCTGCTCCAAAATCTTCTTTTAATAGTGTTATAATGTCATCGTGTGTTTTATAACAATATCCATTAGCAATAGGGTCTAATTGGTACATTCCACCAACATTTTTTCTTAAAATAATCTTATATTTTTTAGTCAAATACTGGTGTAATAATGTCCTAATTTTCCTTAAAGATATCTGATCTGTTATTGCATTGACTAATCTATCGTGTAAGTCTACTATTTCGATGTCATCTCTTTTATTATGGTAATTATAAATCGTTTCGTGTATTATTTTCTCATTATCAGTTAAATTATGTATTTGTTTAGTAGTAGTATGTTCAAATTCGGATTTATCTAATCTGTCATCTCTATATTGGATGTCATATTCCATAGTATTTGATATTTTAGTTAAAATATCTTCTAATACTTCTTTTGCAGTACATTTATCAATATTTAGATTTTCTGACAATTCATTTGCACCATTTCTTAAAAGGCTGTCGGCTACTGTCTTTTGGTCTTGATTAGAGATGTTATCTTCATAATACCTTATAACTTTCTCGGGATCTCCAATCCCTTTTGCGATAGGTATTTCCAATAATTTTTCATATTTGCCATTATTCCTAATAAAAATCATATATGAATCTTTAGGCAAAAATAAGCCTTTAAATTCACTATTTCTATCATCAGACAATATTGTTTCTGTTAATACGATTTCGTTATAATCTTCTTTTTCTTTTTCTTTTTTTCCCATTTCTAAAACTCCATTTTTCTTTTATCGGAGCATCAAATAAAAATCAGTTAAAAAATAATTTGAAATGGAAAAAATGATAATCACAAAAAAAAATAATTTAGAATCCAAAGACTTATATAATTCAATGGATATAAATCATATCAAGTGATTAATCATTTTTCTGTTATTTCCACATTTCGCTCTTTGTGGGAATAACTTTTCAACTCTACTTTTTTTTTATGATTCCTAATTGATACTTAATTATAATTTAGCATTTTTCTTATAAATACTTTCACTCCCGATTTTTCAAAAAATTCATATACTAGTAGAACATTTCTACATATACACCACTAAAACTGTGCTATATTATCATAAGGCGTTCAATTACAAATTGAAATCTAAATCATCCATAGTCTGTAATTTTCGCCTTTTAGCAACAAATACGATTGGGAATTTGGCTATACATATTTGTAATGATTCAAAATCCATATTTTCCCTATCTATGCTTGGAACATAGTGTAGGATTTTATTTAAATCATCCATATTCCCATCAACAACACACATATTCTCTTGTGGGTCAGTTATTGTGAATAGTAACCCACCTTTATTATCTTTTTCAACATAGTTTAAAATGTAATTGCCATCTCCATATAACATAATATGCTCCTATAATTTTTCCAGTCTTTTTAGTATACTTCTGCAATAATGCCTTAAGCTGCTCTTTCATAATTTTATCCTTTTTTGATGTATTTTTCCCCACACTCTGAAATAATAGTATTTCCCTTACTGTTTTTAGTATACTTCCTATTATCCTCAACTATAACAGAATTACTACTTCTTTCTGATTCCAAGTCCGGAACATTTGCCTGATGCTTAAAGTATTCGCATCTTTGGGCTTATTATGATTATAGATAGCACATTCATTCCCTTTGGTATTTGCATAACAATTATTACAGTCTGACATCTTGCTTAATCCTCATATCTTAATGCATTAGATAGTAAATATCTCACAGTTTGATTAAAATTCATATCATTTCTTTCTGATACTTCTGCGATAGCATTTGACAATTCAAGATTCAAATATATTGTTTCTTTAATATTAAAACGTTCTCTTTTTTTCATAACTTAATTTTTCACTCCTTAAAATAGAATACTGTATTTTTACTGTTTTTAATCGTATTCCATAAAAATAAGGGAGGAAAGAAATGGATTAAACTTCCCTTTATCGAATCACCAAATGGAGATTATTATGTTAAATAATGATTTAAACGAATAAAAATAGAAAAAAAGTACAGGTGTTTGCATTGATTGGAAACTATCGGAGAATCCTTGAAATCATCATTCTTTATAAATGACTTTGCTCCAATCAATATATAAGTGTTTGTATGAACTCGTATATTCTTTGTTTCAATAGATACGAACAATCTCAATGCAAAACTTAATATTATGGGAGCAACAAACCAATTAACTGTCAAAAAAAAGTCCATTGTGATAAGGATAAAAGTTTTATGAGGTGTTCACAATGGAAATATTAATTTTTAAAGATGTAGATGACTTCCTTGCTCAAATGGAAGCCCTACAGAACCAATATAACACAATAAACCATTACTATAAGTACATCAAGGACATCAAGGATATAAGAAATCAGCTAAAATACTTAAAAAAGACTCATCTGTTGGTCGGTTATGGTTTCGATGGTGAAAAAAACCTACAAACTTACCATCAGAGATAGAAAAACCAAATACTGTATAATCTATAAATTTAAACATCGATACGATTTCAAAGAATTTAGGAGAGAAATCCAAAAATATTTATAATGCAAGTTAGATAGTTATAAGTGTAATTCTTCACTCTATTTTTAGACTGGGAGCAAATTCCAGTCTTTTTAAGGTGATTTTAACTACTTTCAACTGATTTTCTAACATAACCAATCAACCGCCTTAAAATTAATTTTCAGATTTTGAAAATCCCTAAAAAAAGGTGGTGATGGAGGGTTAAATGTAGTATTTCTTAATTAGTTTTTTGCATAAGCTCCAACTCCATGTTCGCGATTATAATCATCAGCCAATTTTTCATAATTCATCTCTTGACCTTGATAATAATATTTTCCAGTAGAAGTGTCTTTATATACAGTTTCTCCCTGAAGATATTCATCATCTTTTATTTCTTGGTATCTTGCTGATGCACTGTTATTAGTATTGTGAGTATTGTTTGTAGTATTATTTGTATTGTTTGTATTATTACACTCGTTGTTGTTGTATTTAATAGTATTAATTATTTTAGTTAATTCTTTTTTGTCTTTGCTAGTAATTAAAATATTATCATGAGTATTGTTGTTACCTGTCCAGTAACTGTAAACTTTTTCTCCATTAATATTGGATTCAACTATTGTGTCTTGTTGATCCCCAACCATATTACTTCTAGTTGATGCAAATTCATACATAGCCCCCATAGACTCTAAACCTTTACCATTGGAATTGAAAGTAGATATGTTAGTTACTCCATTGCTGAATTGTGTAATTCCTTTAACATTAGATTTTGTAATGTTTTTGTGGAATAAATTATTGCCTGTTGGCATTTGAATGCTTGCTGTACTTGATAATTGTACAGTTTCACTTGTTTCATTCATCATCATTTCATATGCTAATATACTTGTTGCTACAATAATTGTAGCAATTATAATTATCCCTATCAAAATTTTATTATCCATAATATAATCAACTCACATTTTTTCTGTTTCTTTGTATGTTATTTATAGCATATAAATTCAGTTCAAAATATGTTTACCAACAATTCAAACATCAAATCAGCAAGATAGAAAAAAGAACCGCAAAACTATTTATAATCGTGAATACTAAATAGTATTGTATCTAAATAATTCTTCACTCTATTTTTAGGCTGGAAGAGTATTTCCAGTCTTTTAGGGTGATTTTAACTGATTTTCTAACATAACCAATCAACCCCCTTAATTTTTCAAAAAATTTTTTCGTAATGGGAAAAAAGTACATTGTTGCTGATGGTGTTATGATGATGATTTCAGTATTATTATAGTATATTATATATTAATAGGTATTGTGGGGTATTTACCACTATTACATATTTACCCACTTTACCCCAAATATTACCCCATCTTGTCAAGGGATCTGTTTTGGTCAGGTGGTGAAAGTTTCCAGAGATCCGAATTTATCATAAAAATTATTTTGATTTTGATGCCTTTTTTAGATATCTTTCTTTCTGTGCAGTTACCTTTTCAAGATTAATGTTCCATCTGTTTTTCCTATCGTTACTGAAAAACCCTAAAACTTCAATTGCTTTATTGCATACTCTAATAGCATCATCAAACTTTTTGTCTTTTTTATAGGTCTGAAAAAGAGTATTATAGACAGTATTATTGTATGTGCCTTTTTCCATAATATCTTCTAACATTGATATTCCTTTTTCTCTTTCATCACTATTTAAAAGGGTTTTGGCTTCTTTAATGTCATAATAAAATATTTTTGGGTCAGATGGGAGACAATCATACTTCCATTTTCCAGTATCCAAATAAGATTCGACATTTTCCAATCTTTTAACAAAATCCATTTTATATTGGTCTCCAACTCTTGAATCTTCATTTAACATATTAATGTATGTTTTTAGGATATCTCTTTCATTTTCAAACTCTCTTTTATAGTGATAAAGTGATGCTAATCTATCATATGGGAATGGTGTATCAGTATTTAATCTTACATTCTCTTTATAACAGATTATAGCATCATCAATGACCATTGGCTTCTAAATCCTGCCCTTTATTGTTATTTTCAACACATTTATGTAATAAAGCATTTCTTTCTATTCTTTCTAAGTCTTTCAATGCAAAACTAATATCTAAACCATTTTGTTTTCTCAATTCAATATTTTCCTTTGATATTTGAATAGCATCATCATAATGTCTTATATACTCATTAGTCCTAATTAAGCCATCATAACAACGAGAAACCATTTTAGTATAACCATCTGATTCGTTAATAATTTCTCTATAAATTACAAGAGAATTCTCATCATTCATTATCCTTGCCTTTTCGTATCTTTTTTCAAATCTCTCATATTCTTGTATTTCAAGTTTTCTCTGTTGTACTCTTTTATTTGCTTCTGCTTTCTCTTCATCAGTACCATATTCTAAAGTAATTGAATCATCAATGGCTTGACTGATTTTATCTTCTATTTTTTCATTAATTTTTCTATTGGTCTCCGTTCCACCATTAGGAATATTAACAAATCTTTTACTATGTATTTTCTTTTTTAACTCTTCTGCTTTCTCTTCGGCTTCTTTACGAGATATATTATTTGTATTTTCTTTCTTATTTCTTTCTAAATCATTTTTTGTCTTAATTGCTTGGATTTTTGATATTTTCCAACCACAATTAGTGCAAAAATTATCGTTCACATCTTCAATTACTGAATGACATTCAGGACAAACACCTTTTGTTTTTCTACTAAAAAATCCCATATTAAAAACACCACACTAAATTTAATATTAACATATTAACATCTATTATTTCAGAGATTTAAACCCCCCTTAAAATCTGAAAAAATCTGTATGACAATCATTTTTTTAGCAATTCCGAATCTTCGGAAAGTCTGACCGAATTTTTCAAGATTTTTTCAAAGAATGATTGACTATAAATTTCTAATAGATAATGATGCATTTTAATTAAAGCAAGGCTTGTTTAAATGATTACTTATTAGATTGCTTTATTGTTTTCTTTGTTGTTTATTTAATCTAATTGATATATGATGACAAGATGGGCTAACTGATGCCATTACAGCTAGGTTCATATAGTGTTGTCTTGTTCATCTTATGTGGTGCTGATGCACCAGCAGATACATCTGATGTGCTGATGGTGTATAGTGTGGACTACATCTGATGTAGCATTCATCACAACAGATGATGAATGAATAAAAGATAACTGACCACACAACAAATCAATCTAATTAAATATGGATAGTGAATAAGAGATAGGACAAAGACAAGACCAATGATACAGTTAGCCCACTTATAATAGATGATACAAATAACATAACCTATTCAAAGAATATTCATTGAATTAAAAAAAGATGTATTAATCTTTTAATCATAACCAATCATTTAATATACTGGTTACAAGTTAATTAATACTATGAGTAATTTAGAATTTATGATTGCCAAAGTCAAACAGTATGTTAAGAAGTATAAAACAAAAAATGGAACGAAAAAAGAAAGTATATTTAAAACCATCAATCTTGGTTCTAATGCACCATTTAAAGATGGTGATTCTGTTATTGTCATTAACAAGATAGATTATGATGATATAATGGAACAACAAGAGAATATCAAAGAGATTGAATCATTGAACGAACAATTAAATAACATTCAAAGAAGTTTCAAAGAATTAGAAAAGAATTTCAATGAACAATTCCAAGAAATTCAAGAATTAAAATCTGATAATAAAAACCTTCAAAAATCCCTAAATCAATGTATAGAAAAAAGAGAAGAGTTACACAATGCATTGCATAAATTAGAACACGAAATAGACAAAAAGAACAATATTATTATTGCTTATAAAAATATGGGATTTTGGAAAAGAATCAGGAATTATGATCCTGAACCTGATGTGGAATTATTAATCACATCAACGAAAAAATGACTGAAATTCACATCAAATTTTACACTTGAAATGGTTAGTTAATAGTAATTTTTCAAATATAAAACTACTTATCTTGATGGAAATATAGTCATTAGATGAAAATAAGACTGCATAATGCTTGGATTAACTCATACTCAATTAAATTAATAAGCACGTGTTATATCAAAAAACAAAGATAATACATCAGTTATAGCCAAAACTATTCATTTGAAATATTACTTCCAAAAATCAAAAAGGATTGTCCATCTTCCTTTGACAATATAACAAATTATCCAATCCCTATTAACTTCAAAAGACCATTTTGACCAAAAATAAAGGTGGTGAAAAGGGCTACTTTTCAAATTTTACCACATTTGACCCCCCTCAACCACCATAAACAAAGTTAAGTAACTAACTACTTCAATATAATTAAAAGTTC
>CAMJKC010000058.1 GCA_946406305.1 uncultured Lachnospiraceae bacterium | reverse complement strand
AATTATAAATATATATTTTTTTACATTTTTAACCCATAGTAAATTGACTTTATCTTTTATGCTTATAATTATTGTAATAGTTGATATAATATGATAAAATATGAACTAATAAGGAAATAAAAAAGGAGATACAATGAATTTTTTTATTTTAATTAATATAATAATTTCAATATGCATTATTCATTTCGTTTGTAAAGATGTAAAAATAAGCACGGTTTTAATAATAGTAGTTCTTTTATCTTCAATACCTTCTATATTGTATAGTGATGTGATTCCACTTGGACACGATATTCTTTTTCATATAAATAGGGTAAGAGGAATAGTTACCAATTTCTCTGAAAAAAATATTCCATATAGAATAAATAATTACACTTTTTTAACATATGGAAGTCAAGATCCAATATTTTATCCATATGTATTTTTAATTATACCTGCACTTTTTAATAAATTACTAAATGAGAGCATTATGTCAGTATTTAATGCTTTTATTATTTTAATAAACACATTTACTGCAATTTCAATGTATAAAAGTGCATATGGTATTTATAAAAATAAATATATAGCTATATTGTCAAGCATATTTTATGTTTTATCGGTATATCGAATAACAGATATTTATACAAGAGCTGCATATGGAGAAATACTCGCTTTCATATTTTTACCAATTTTAATATGGGGAATGTATGAGTTAGTGATTGGAGAATATAAAAAATATTATATTTTTGTCATAGGTGCTACAGGGATAGCAATGTCTCACATTTTAACAACAATATTCGCAGCAATTCTATTTTTGTTTTTTATTTTATTATCTATTAAAGAAATTCTTAATGAAAAGAAGAGAATTATATATATTTTATTATCTTGTTTTATAGTTTTTTGTCTTAATGCTTGGTTTATTCTTCCATTGGTGTATGAGTTTATATTTGTAAATTTTATAAAACCATTTACTTCAAATGATGTATTTTGGCAGAATTATAAAATACCTGAATTATTTTTATTTAGATATGATTTTTTAGAATACAAGCCAATTGGTTTAACTGTTATATTTGGGTTTGTAGTATTGCTCATAGCTTTTGTTAAGAGTTTAAATTTTGACAAAATTAAATCAAGTGGAAGTGGAACTAATTTAAAAATTCATGTGAGCATAAATTACAATTATGATATAAGTATTAAATTGCTAATTATTTCACTTATAACTTTTTTACTTATGTTTATTCCTTATAGATTTTATATGCGAATACCTCTTGTGAATAAATTAGCTGAGAGTATGCAATTTTCATTTAGGTTAATGATAATTTTTCTACCAGTATTTTTTATAGTAATAAGTTATTATATAAACTTCCTATTTAAGAGGTTAAAAATTTTAATATTGATTATTGTCTTTTCTGTTTCTGTTTTTTCTAGTTTTTTTTATATGTTTGATTTGATGAAAAATGGTGAATTTTATTTAAAAGACATCTTACACTTTTATACTACAGAATATTGCATTAAATCAACAGTACTTAATGAGGATAAAAATTTAGAAGAATATATATCAAAATCTTTAGATGCTCAGTATTCAACAATTATTGACCAAGAGTTGTATACTGATAAAGTAATATGTAGTGACAATATAAATATAGTAAATGAAAATAGAATTTCTAATGGTTATTTTTGCGAGTATGAAAAAATTGATAATAGTGAAGATTCATATATAGAGTTTCCTATATTTGCATATCCTATATTTAAAGCATATAATAATGAAAAACCTGTAGAAATTTTTCTTGGAAAAAATAATAAGATAAAAATACATCCGCGATATGAAAAGGGCAGTATATATATTATTCAAAGAGAGTTAGATTTTTGGATTATTGGTGACTTTATATCTTTTACTATTGTTGTTATATATATGATACTCTTCATTGTAAAATTCAAAAAAAAGTATAAAGAAAAAGATAGAGAGTACTTATAAAATTATTGCAAAAAAATAGTTAAGATAATGAAGAAAATAAAAAACATAACTCTAATATCATTGGTGACTGCTACTATATGTATTTTGGCTCCTATTAGCATACCAATTGGACCAGTACCTATAACTATGGCGACCTTGGTAATAATGTTTGTTGCGACTTTATTTGAAGAAAAAATATTAGTCACTTCAGTGTTTTTATATATTTTTTTAGGAATGATAGGTCTCCCTGTATTTTCAAATATGCAAGGAGGTTTTTTTGTAATATTGTCTCCGACAGGTGGTTTTATAATAGGTTATACTGTTTTTAGCGTTATAATTGCTAAATTGTATAGTAGAAACAATAAATTATATAAAAATTTTTTGGCATTATTTATTGCAAATATAGTTCTATATATCATAGGGACAGTTTATTATAGTATAATAACATCAAACTCTATTTATTATGCATTTGTAGTATGTGTATTGCCTTTTATATTAGTAGATATGTTAAAAATAATAATAGTTTTAGCAATTAGTGACAAGATATATTATTTAATAGCTGGGATTATCTCTTGATGTTTTATATATAATTTTCAAAATGATGTTATAATTTTAGATTGAAAAATAATATAATTTATTATAAAATTAAATTTATTTATAAAAAGGGTTTTATTTAATATTTAATAGGAGGAAAACAATTATTTTAATTTTTAGTAAAATAATTGGAATATATTATAATGAATAGAAAAATTGGTATCATTTTATTAATATGTTTATTATTTTCATCAAATGCTTTTGCAAGTATTATATTGAAAGATAAAAATGTGGTGATTAATAATGAAAAATCAAATAGTGAAAATGAAGTAATTGGCAACAACGAAGTTGACGAGAAATTTAACAGTATTAAAGAAAAATTAAAAAATAAAATTGATAAATTATATAAAGAATTTACGAAAGAATATGATTTACAAACTGATAAAACAAATAAAGAAGATATTTTTGTTAAATATAACAATAAAATAAATGAAGTTTATGGGGCTATGCCATCACAAATAATTTCTATAGTGTTAAATTATAAAGTTTCACATGAGAAAACTGATGTATGGAATATGGAAATAAAGAAAATATATGATGAAGTAATAAAAAAAATAAATATATATGCAGGGAAGGAGATAAAAAATGATTAAAGAGTATGCAGAATATAAAATTGCAATACTCGGTTTTGGCACTGTTGGCAAAAGTGTTTATGAAATTATAAAAAACGAATCAAATGAATATATAGATAATATTGATGTATTGTATGTATACGATAGAGAAGACAAATTAGAGAGTTTTAGAAAAACATATAATGATGTTGAATTTACAAGTGATATCAATGAAATAATGGAAGATGAAGATGTTGATATCATAGTTGAATGTCTTGGAGGAGTTGATTATAGTTTTAAGGTATTTAATCTTGCGGTTAAATGTAATAAAGATTTTGTGACAAGTAATAAAGCTCTCTTAGCTTTAAAATATGAAGATATGAAAAATATGGCAAGAGATAATTTCATAAATTTATATTATGAGGCGACAGTAATGGGTGGAGTTCCTATTTTTAGAAATATAAATAATATTAAAAAAGTCGATACATTGATTGGATTCATTGGGATAGTAAATGGTACTACAAATTTTATTTTGTCAAAAATGGAAAAAGAGGATATTGATTACTCAAAAGCCCTAAAAATGGCAGAGGAAAAAGGATATGCAGAAAAAGATGCAAGTTTTGATGTTGATGGCATAGATGCAAAGTATAAAACATTTATAATTTTAAATTATATGTATGATAGATGTTATGCTTTAGACGATATAATAAATTTTGGAATTTCTAACATAACTATTGATGATATCAATTATGCCAGAAATAATAATAAAGTAATAAAACTAATTGCTGCATGTAATATAGAAACAGGTTTTGTCATGCCAATGTTTATAAATGATGATGATATTATGGCAAATACAAGTGGAAATACTAATATTTTAGAAATACATAGTGACAATTTGGAAAAAACGACTATAATAGGACAAGGAGCAGGGGGCTTACCTACAGCACACAGTGTAGTGAGTGACATAGTTGATATAACTTGTGGGAATATGATATTTTCAAATGAATTTGAAAAAGCAGAAATAAAAAATGATGTAGAGAGTGATTATTATGTTAGGACTAAAAAGAAAATAGAAGGATTTGATATAGAAAAAATAAATGAAGATACATACATAATAAAAAACTCTGAATTAAAAAAAGTGTATGAATATTTTAAGGATACTGATGATTTGTTTATAGCAAAAATGTAATATATTAAGGTTGTGAATTGGAGGAATATGATAAAAGTATCAAAATTTGGTGGTAGTAGTGTAGCAAGTAGTGAACAATTAAAAAAAGTAAAAAATATAATTGAATCAGATATTGATAGGAAATTTATAGTAACAAGTGCATGTGGAAAAGAAAACAAGGATGATTATAAAGTTACAGACCTTTTATACTTGACATATGCACATATTAAATATGGAGTTGATTACACTAACATATTTACTAAAATTGAAAATAAATATAAGAGTATTGTAGATGAGTTAAAAATAGAAATAGACATAGATAAAGAATTTGACATAATTAAAGAAAATATGAAAAAAGGTTGCACAGAAGACTATTTAGTATCAAGAGGAGAATATTTATCTGCAAAATGTTTATCTAAGTATTTAAGTTTCAAATTTATAGATGCAAAAGACTTTATTGTGTTTAAATATGATGGCAAAATAGATTTAGAAGGATGTAAAAATAATTTCTTAAAGTTGTTTACTAAGGGAGATTCAATAGTAGTTCCAGGTTTTTATGGCTCTCTTCCAAATAACGATATTAAAGTTATGACAAGAGGTGGAAGTGATATAACAGGAAGTATATTAGCAAATATCATTGATGCAGACATATATGAAAATTGGACAGATGTATCAGGAATTTGTGTATGTGACCCAAAGATTGTAAATAATCCTAAAAAGATAAAATTTATTTCATATGACGAATTGAGAGAAATAAGTTATATGGGTGCGAATGTCTTACATGATGAATCAATATTTCCTGCGAGAGAGAAAAACATACCTATAAATATTAAAAATACTAATGAGCCAGAAGACCCAGGGACAATGATATTAAATGATTGTAGTGAAGAAGATAAAAAGAGCTATCAGCCAATTATTACGGGAATAACAGGGAAAAAGGACTTTTTTATTATTACAGTAAAGAAGAATCACATATCAAGTGAAGCAGGAGTTTTAAAAAATGCATTAGAAGTATTTTATGAATATGACATAAGTATAGAGAATCTTCTTGCTTCCGTTGATTCATTTTCTATAATAGTAGAAAAAAATAAAATAGAAAAATATCAATATGAAATAATTGCAAAATTAAAATCAAAAATAGAAACAGAAGACATATATGTTACAAAAAATATAGCACTAATTGCAGCAGTAGGTAGAAGTTTTTATTCACATGTAGGTCTTGCTGGAAGTATTTTTAAAACTCTTGGCGATGATGGAATTAATATTAGGATAATCAGTCAAGGAAGTGATGAAATTAATATAACCATTGGTGTTGAAAATAATGATTTTGAAAAGGCAATAAATTGTATTTATGATAAATTTGTAAGAAGTGAGGGTTAATTATGAAAGTAGCTATACTTGGAGCAACAGGTGCAGTTGGAAGACAAATGATAGAGTGTCTTGAAGAAAGGAACATCAAAATAGATGAGCTCATTCTTTTAGCAAGTGAAAAAAGTGCTGGAAAAAAAATGAAATTTAAAAATGAGGAAATTGTAGTAAGAGAGGCAAAAGAAGATAGTTTTAAAGGGCTGGATGTAGTTCTTGGGGCAACTGAAAACTCATATGCAAAACACTTTGCTCCACACATAGTTTCATCAAATGCAGTATTTATAGATAATTCAAGTGCATTTAGACAAGATGATGAAGTTCCGCTTGTAATACCAGAAATCAATAAAGAAGATATAAAAAATAATAAAGGAATAATTGCAAATCCAAATTGCTCTACTATTATTACTCTTATGGCTGTTGCCCCAATTAACAAATTGAGTAAAGTGGATTTTATTATAGCTTCAACTTATCAGGCAGTTTCTGGTGCAGGGATAGGTGGTATGAGTGAATTAAAAAACCAAATTGAAGAGTTATCAAAAGATGAAAATGCAAAAGTAATACCTAATGTATTTAAATATCCTATAGCACATAATTTAATACCGAAGATAGGAGATGCTTGTGACAATTTATATACAAAAGAAGAAATGAAAATGCAAAATGAAGGTAGAAAAATAATGCATTTGCCAGAGTTAAAAGTAAGTTGTACTTGTGTCAGGGTCCCAATACTTAGAAGTCATAGCATATCGGCTGTAGTTGTGACAAAAGATAAATTAAATATAGATGATATAAAATCTGAAATGTTAAAATTCAAAGGTGTTAGCTTAGTAGATGATTTAAACAAAGATTTATATCCAATGCCTATCAATACTTGTAATAAAGATATAGTAGAAGTTGGTAGAATTAGAAAAGATTTAATTTTTGAAAATGGGATAGATTTATTTTGCTCTGGTGATCAAATAAGAAAAGGTGCAGCAACAAATGCAGTAGAAATATTAGAAAATTTATAATTATTTTGGAGGTATATTTATATGAGTATTAAAAAAATATTAATAACATTATTAGGAATATTGACAATTGCTATGGGAGTTTATTCTATGGTGACACCTATTGAGACATATATGTCAATAGGATATATAGTTGGAGTTTCAATGATATTTGAAGCAATAGGTAGTATGAATTTATACTTTGAATATAAAAAGTATACAGATATTACAGGGTGGTATCTTGTTAATGCAATACTTTCACTAATATTTGGAATCATAATAATTTTAAGTCTTGCAACACAAGTAATGGTTGATATAGCGATTGCATATATAGTTGCAGCATGGATAATAATGTTGGGAATTTTTAGAATTAATATCGCAGTAAAACTAAAAAAAATATATAATACAGTAAATATAGTTGGTAAAAATTGGTGGCTTGTTTTGTTGTTAGGAATACTTATGATATTATTTGGTATTTTGAGTTTAATAAATCCGACTGCACTTATGGTAGCAATAGGAATTTTGATGGGATTAATTATAATTATAATAGGAATAAGTATTTTAACTTATGCAAGTTTGTGGTAAAAGAATTATTAAAAGTGCGATAAAAGGTGAAAAATGAAGATAACAAATTTATTTGAACAAGAAAATAACTACACGATTGTTAAATCAAATTGTGTGTATCCAGACGGCACTAATAAGGAAGTAGAAGAAAAAGTAATAATAGAGCATAGGATGATTGTTATTGTTAATGATAAAAAAATAATGTCTCTTGTATGCACAGCTTCTTATTTACCAGAATTAGTAGTTGGAAGACTCATAAGTGAAGGGATGATACAAGATGTAGATGCTATTGAAAAAATAAATATATGTGAATTTGGGACAAGGGCAAGAATTAATTTAAAAGAAGGGGAAAGTATTGATTTGGGAGATAAAGATAATGAGGTGAGCAGTTGTTGTACAGATAATCAATCTTTATTTAAGACAAAAAAAATGCCTGAACGAATTACAAATCAAAAAGAATTTAGATATGATGAAATATTTAAAATGGCTGATAGTTTTAACTCTGATACTAAGTTACACAAAGGGACTTTTGGAACACATTCGGCATATTTATTTTATAATGGTGATATAGTTTTTGTTGCAGAAGATATAGGGAGACACAATGCATTAGACAAAATAATAGGATATATATATATGAATAAAATGAAACCAGAAGACTGCGCTGTGTTTTCTACTGGGAGAATTCCTATAGATATGGTAAGGAAAGGAATTTATGCAAAACTTGGTATTCTTGTTTCAAAAGCTGTTCCAACTGCAAATGCAATAGATTTAGCTAAAGAGTATAATTTGAAACTAGTATGTAAAGCTTGGAGAGATTCATATCAAATTTTTTAATATATTAAAGTATATATGAAAACTAATGAAGATATAACAAGAGAAAATTGGAAGGGTTGCAAGAAGAAAAAGAGGTATAAGACTGAAGAAGAGGCAAAAAGAAAATCAAAAGAATATCAAATGTATTATTATAAATGCAAGTTTTGTGGTGGTTTTCATTTGACAAGTAGCAAACCAAAATAAGATATTGAAAATTATAAGTAAAAGATATATAATTTTTCTTGTTAAATTTGATAAAATATTTTAATGGGGGTTAAAATGGGTAAAAAAATAGTTATAGCACTTGGAGGAAATGCATTGGGCGATACTGCTTATGAACAACTTGAATTAGTTGAAAAGACAGCAAAGCCTATAGTTGATTTAATTGAAGAGGGAAATCAAGTTGTCATAGCACATGGTAATGGGCCACAGGTAGGTATGATTAATCTTTCAATGTCTACAGCTTATGAGCACAAAGCTATTAAATCTGATATGCCTTTTCCAGAATGTGGTGCTATGAGTCAAGGGTATATTGGATATCATTTGCAAAATAGTATACATAATGAGTTAGAAAAAAGAGGTATCAAAAAGAATGTAGCTACAATAGTTACGCAAGTTTTAGTTGATGAGAATGACGAAGCATTTAAAAAACCAACAAAGCCAATAGGGGCATTTTATGATAAGGATACAGCAGACAAAATATCAAAAGAGAAGGGCTATACTATGATAGAAGATTCTGGTAGAGGATATAGGCAAGTAGTTCCAAGTCCAAAACCTGTTGATGTTATAGAAAAAGATATAGTTAAAGAGTTAGTTGATAAAGGTGAAGTAATAATTACTGTTGGAGGAGGAGGAATACCAGTTGTCAATAAAAATGGCAAGTTGGTAGGTGTGCCTGCAGTTATAGATAAAGATTTTGCTTCTGCTAAACTTGCAGAACTCATAAAGGCTGATACTTTGATTATTTTAACTGCAGTGGATAGGGTTGCTATAAATTTTGGAAAGCCAAATCAAGAGAACTTAGAAGAAATGAGTATAGAAGAAGCAGAGAAATATTGTAGTGAAGGTCAATTTGCACCAGGTTCAATGTTGCCAAAAGTAAGAGCATGTATTAATTTTGCAAATGTTGGAGGAGAAGCTATAATTGCAAGTCTTGAAAATGCATCATTGGCAATAAAAGGAAAAAGTGGAACGAAAATACATAAGTAATTGTTGTATGTTTAGTTAATTATATGTTTTTTGACAATATAGTATAAATATGTTAAAATGATATCGTTTAAATTATTTTTGATGATTGGAGTAATATTTTGAAGAATATAAAAAGATTAACAAGTATATTATTAGTGTTAGTGTTGCTTATGTCCACAGCTTGTGTGAAAGAAACAAGAAAGAAGATATATGCAGATATATCTCCTGAAGATTTATTTATTGATCAAAATGATAT
>CAMJKC010000057.1 GCA_946406305.1 uncultured Lachnospiraceae bacterium | reverse complement strand
TATCTGCATTGTTGTTATTTCAATTGGTTCAACACTCACAGCTGTCTGAACTGACACAGGTCCTCTAACACCTAAAGATAATTTATCTCCCTTAAAAGCAAATACTTGTCCAAAACTTCTAACATCCATCCATTTCTCACATGATTTCTTTGCAAGAGTTTCTTCATTTTCATTTTTTTCTCTTATACTATCTGATCTTTCTTTCAAACTCTTAAATCCATCATTAGCTCTATCATTTGATTGAACAAAAATTTCTTCTCCCATATCTTGAAGTCTATTTCTAATTTTTCTCTTTATACATACATCAGATAATTCACCATAGCCTTCAAAATCTTCTCTTGGTCTATTTCCATTCAATGGATCACCATTTGGATTTGCCTTATTTACAGTAAAAAATACTGCAAAATCAATTTTGTTTGTAAAACTACTCATTTTCACTTTCCTCCATTTCATTATTTTTTTTACGATTATTTTTTAACTCATCCATTTGCAAATAATATCCAAGTATATATTGTTCATTTAATTGGTTATTATTAAATGAATTGCTTTCAGATAACATTTCCATTATTTGCAACACTTCAGTTTCATATTTGTTTGTTATGCCTCCATGTAATTTGTTTAAATACGATTGTATTTTTTCTCTTAATAATTCATATGTGCTAGCAGGTTTTCTCTTAAACATACTCCAATATCTTTTTGCATTTGTTTCTCTTGCACTTCCCTCCTTATATATAGCATAACTTTCAATATCATCAGTTAATGCAAGAAGTCGTCCAAATAAATAACTTCTATCAGTTTTTTCTTTGTCTAATGCCATTTCTATAACCTCCTTTTTATAATCTATATAATATTTTCTTATTAAAGCACATGTTACTCTTAATTTTATATCAAACAAATTATCATCTGTTGATAAAGGATTATTCAATTTTTCTACTGCTGAAATAACAATATCTTTAGGAATCCTCTTATGCTGGACAATACATGGTAAAAGTCTATCAATCGTTTTTTTAAAAAAACTATCATTAGTTACACTTAAATACTTCTCTGAACCTTGAACACCATATGCAACATTTACAATATCTTTAATATTAGGCGTTCCTTTAAAATATTCATCCTTAAATCTTAATATCCATGCAAATTCATTATACCATTTTTCTATATTATCTCTAAATTCAGATTTACTAAATTCATTATAGTATGTTATTGCCAATCTTCCTTGAGATGCACCATCTGATGTATCAACTGCAATAACAACAACTTTTTCTCTATCAGTTTTATTTAATGGATAAAATCCTTTTATACTTTCATTAATACATTTTGCATATTTTTCATTTGTATCAATTTCTTCATTTAAAGGTAATATAAAGTCTTCAATTAATGGATTTCTTATTTTTGTTTCACTTTCAACACCAAACACAACTATTACTTCACTGCCATTTCTATAACCTTGTTTTTGTATTAACCACCTTAAAGAATTATGTGCCTTTTGCGATAATTCAAATGATAAAGTTGTAACTTCATCAGCTGTCAAAAAACGTCCCCTGTATGTATATCCCTGTATATCATTTGAAGATATCAATCTTGCATTATCAGCTGTGTTTCGTATTTTTGATGGTAACTTTTGTGCAATATAATCTTCTTTGCCAGAAATATAATCAATATCAATTTTTCCATTACTTATTATTCTGTTAAAGTACTCAATATAATTATTAAATACTTCTTTGTTTTCAAATGGAGGTATTACTAAATCATTATTATTATATTTAACCTTAAATCGAATCATTCCTTGCATATTAATAATATCTTCCACATTATCAAATACTTTCTTTGTCATTAAGTCATTTATTAAAGTTCCTTTTTTTAAATAAGCATATACTACTTTTATATCTTTATGAGACTTTGGATCTTCAGCCCATTTTTTCAATTCGGCAATATAACTGCTGTAACGTTCATTTTTTTTTACATCATCAGAAAACTTTTTAAAATCTCCAGCTATATAAGTAATATTATCATAAAGTGGCATTGGTGCCACGCCACTACTTCGTGCTTGTGAATCTTCTGTAACTGGCATTATCGTTTGTTGTTCTTCTTTACCTAATTTTCTAACATCAATAATATTTGATTTTTCATCTAACATGATTTCCAGTTCTGCATTGTTTATGCTATGTGCTATTGGTAGCAAAACAACAAGTTGTCCTTTATCATTATAGTTAATTTTTCCCACTTCACTTTTACATTTATCATAAGTTTCTGCCAAAGTCTGCATCCACCCCATATATTCCTCCTTTCTTATATAATATTATTTTCACTATAATTTATTCCAGATTTAAATTCTTTAATTTCTATTTCTCTTATATCTTTTAATATACACTCATTTGAGTCTGGTCTTATGAATTTAATAACTCCATCTTTCATATTACAATCCCAAAGCCTTACTTGCATCTTTGCAAATTTCTTCCCATCTTTTTCAACACTTTCGTTTTGTTCATCAGGATAAGTTATGCCATGAACCATTATTCCAAAATTAATATTTGAATCTTGATAAGCACTTTTTTTTTCTCCATATTTTTCACTATCATCAAATGCCTCTACATACCCCTGACACTCCCTCGTTCCAAGGAATATATCTCTTCTACCACCTCTTTCAACCATTCTCTTCGCTATATCCCAATGCTTATGCTCATTTCTGTCATTCGTCAAGTCTTTTCTCATCTCATTCCATTCAAAATGAGCTTTTACTTCATATTCTACATCTCTTAAATATGTGTATATTGATAAATCATTTTTAGCATCTTGATAATGAATAGGGCGTATGCCTTGTGATTGCATTCTTATTAAATTCATCACTCTAACTTCATCTATTACCCATATAAAAGTCGGCTTCCAATATATACTTTCAGTAATACCTTTTAATGCTTGATATGTCGGAACTTGATATGAGAATTTCTCTCCACCTATCTTTGTTAAAGGGTCTGTAAATAATGCATATTTACCAGTTAATTTATAGCAAATTGTATTGTCATATTTCATAGTTATCCTCCTATATACATATAACTTCTAAATCTGTTGTGATTCCATTTTCATTATAATAGTCTGCATCAAGCAATAGTATATTGTTTTCTTCATCCAGATATGTTATGGCTCTTCTTTCTTGCAATTTTCTTAATACATTATCATTTTTAAATAATGAAATAGTATATCTCTGTAATTTTTTAAGAACAAATTTCTTTTCTGAAATAGAGTATTTATTCTTATACTCTTCTACCAGTTGATTTGAATCTTTATATCTCACTGCAATAGATATAGTATCATTATCAATTACTCTAAAATTATCACCTGCGGTTTTATATGCTTGCCTTAATACATATTCAACATCATTTCCACTTTCTTTTATATACTCATTATTGTTTTTGTCATTATTAGATAACAAATTGTATAAATTATCATTTCCACAGTTACTTATATTATAACACATTTCTCCCTCTCTATTAAAAAAATATTGTCTATAGTACTTTGGACTTTCTTCGCCTGTTATTTCTATAAATTTTTCATCATTTAGCAAAACTTCTTGTGTTGCTTCCTTTGCTTTATCTATATCTCTTAGGCTAATAGTATTCTCATCTTGATACTCAATCATATAAACTTCACTTATATCTCTTTCACCATTTCTATTACACCTTCCAGCAGCTTGCATTATACCATCTAACCCAGTCAAACTTCTTATTACCATTTCAAAAGAAATATCCACTCCAGCCTCAATCAGTTGAGTACTAATTACTACTATTTTTTTATACTTTTCTTTTGCTAATCTTTCCTTAATTTCTTCAATCACTTCTAATCTATGCATAGGGCACATATATGTTGTTAGCTGAATTATATCTATATCACCATTACAATTACATTTTATCTCTAAATACAAATCTCTAACTGCTTTCTTCGTATTGAGTATAATTAAAATACTACTGACATCTTTTACTTTTTCATTTACAAGCCTACTCAATGATATCTTATCATACTTTCTACTAATTGTATTTCTATTATAAATTATATTATTTCTTTTAAATACATTTTTTATATTACTATCTTCTTTAACGATTTTACTATTCTCACTATATAAAAGTGGATACTTAACCTCATCTAAAAGCGGTTGTGTTGCAGTGCAAAATACAAATGTTGATTTACATACATTAGACAAAAAATTAACCATAGTATTAAACATATATACGCACTTTACTGGGATTTGCTGTGCTTCATCAAGTATAATTATAGAATTTTTTAGTTGATGAAAACGTCTTATATTTGAATTACTCCCATCAAATAGCACTTCTAAAAATCTAACCATCGTAGTTAATATTATAGGGCTACTCCAATTATCCTCAAGCAGTTCTCTATTCTTTAATATATCTTCATCATTTTTATTATCAATAACTACATTTGAATGATGTTCAAGTATATTTTTATCATCATTAAATATATTCCTATACTCTTTAGCATTTTGCTCTAAAATAGATATATATGGTGCTACATAAAATATATGACTCATATTATTATTTTTAGCAAATTCCAAAGCAAATCTAACACTTGAAAGAGTTTTGCCACCACCAGTCGGAACATCCAATTTGTATATTCCATTTTTACAACATTTTGCAAATTCATAACAACTATCAGATATCTTCCTTCTACATTTATCTATATCATTTTTTGTGACAAATCCGTTAATTTTTTTATCAAGTTTGTTTTGATAATCTATCCACAAAACTTTTAATTCTTCTTCACTGAATCTTTTTTCTTTGACATTGTCCATAAACTCATATGTATCTCGCCTATCAGCATCAATTAAAAATGAATTGACTAATCTCTGTAAACTCCCTAGCATAAATAACTTTGGATTATTCTTATACTCTTTACTTCTTGAATTGTTAATCATCTGCCCAGTGATATTTTTTATTTTTTCATATTTAACTTTTATTTCTTCTTTTGCATTATTGAAAAGTTCTAATATTAAATTATTATCAATATAATCTTTGCTATTAGCAATAACTTCATTGTAACTTTTTTCATTAGGTGAATATAATTTTTGAGTATATTTATCACTTGCATTGGTATCTATACAATCAATCAAACCGTGATGAGTCATAATTGCATAGCATATTAATTCTACTAGTAATTTATCATATTTATCATTATACAAATTATTTTTAACAATTAATTCATATAAATATCTTGCACCTGCTGTAGTGTGATTAACCGAACCTCGTTTTACACTTTTAGTATCATTAACTGCTTCTTCTAAATAGTCTTGGAATTCCTTTTTATTCTTCCCAACATCATGAAGCAACCCAATGATTTTCATTGTATCTCCTAAATCAATACACTTTGCTTCATTGTATGCTAAATTTGCCACATTTTCACTATGTTGTTTTACAGTTTGTATTCTTTTTTTATCCTCGCTTATATGTGCTAAATAAATCATACTATTTTCTTTTATCTTCCAATCCGTTAGTTATAATTAAGTCATTTTTACTGAATTACGATTATTATAATCTAAAGTATAATACTTATTGATTCTATAAAATCCCTTCGCCTTTATATACACAAATCAAATTTTTACTTTCTAATTTCATAAATTATCTTATCATCTTCCCTATTGCCTTTTCGTTTGCTTCGGGCAAAATTTTCCTCAAATGATTAAAAATCCTTTCATATGACTCTTCACTGCTTCTTTTATATACATGGTTTTTAAAACTTTTTCCATAAAAAACTTCTGGAGTTGTATATTCTGCAACTCCCCATCCATAATTCATTCCATACTTATCTTTTTTATAAACAAAATTATTTATTATAACATAACACTTTTCTTGCAACTTTGTTACCAAAGTGTCAAAACCACTTTTTCCATCTTTACTGTATTCACCTATTCTTTTTATCTCTGCAGAAGTTATAGGTGCATTTTTTTCAATTATATTAAATAAGTCATTCTCTTTATAACTTAAAAGCCCATCATCATACCTTGCATCAAAATCATAACCCTGTCTTCTAAAATTTGCAAAATCACAAAACCACTTCTTACTTATAAAAACAGCTCTTTTATTAAAAAACTTCCCATATGCCGCTTTGCACTCTTTTATTATTTCTCCTTTCCATTCCCACACTTTCCACTCATTATTACCTTGCCACCATAGGGCAGGCGATACATTTTCTTCTATTGAAAACCCATATACAGAATTTTTAAAAAATGGAATGAAACCATATTCTTCAATTGCGCAAATCAAGTCATTTTTATTTTTGATTGTCATTTTAAATTTTTTAATCATACTAACACATATTTCTTCTCTAAACTATCAAGTATTGCCAAATATTTAGACCTTATATTTTTTGAATCTTCCAAATTTTCAAAATTTAAACTTTTTTCATCAATCATTTCTTTTACTTCTTGTGATAAATTTTTTTCTGCAAAAGTATATACTACATCATTTTCTTTATCTATATGATTATTTAACAACATAGCATACCCATTGAGTGAAGTTATAATATCTAACTTATCAATATCATTTTTATTATCTACATATCTTTTAAGTGATTGTTTTAAATTTGAAATATGTCCTCTCCCTATAATATGCTCTACCATCATTCCATGTGTCACTATATTTTCAGCTGTCTTCCCAAGATGTTTCACCATTGCTGGAAACAAAAACTTTTCTTCCTTTCCATGATGATATTTATCAGCATAATTTTTTATAAAATCTATTATAACATTTATCTCACTGTCATCTATCTCTTTACCATTAACAATATTTATACATACAATTTTTATTACATTTAACATCCTTCTTATATTTTCATGTTCTTTAATTAATATTTCAATGCTTTTCATATTGCTATCCTTTTACTCTTCCTCAACATTTTTTTTACTTTGAACATACTCTACATACTCTCTCATTTCTTCTTTGGATGGATTTGCATATTTTTATTATTTATTATATGAATTCCAATTCTTATAGCATTATTTTTTATCTTAAAATCATTCCACAATATAGTCTATTCATTATTTGCTTTCTTTTGTGCATACTTTAAATGTTCTTTTTTATCTTGTTCTGTTACTCTACCATTACTTTTAGATAACTTTTCATATGCCTTATTTAAAACCGATATATCAATTTCTTTATTATTTTGAATTAATATCTTCTCTATTGTTTCTTCCAATGAATTCTTTTTGCAAATAAATACATCTCTTTCATTATTATTTAGAGTACTTATGTTAGCCTTATTAGAAAATACAATAAGTGAAACTATAGGTATTTTTTTTCCTATTATCCTTTTTATAAAACTAATATGACCATGATTTTGTTTAATAGGATTTTGACTTTCCCTACTCCCACCATTTTCACTTTCAAATATCAACTTTCTATCATCTATATCCCTTTTTATATTCCCTGAAAAATGCTTTGTTTCTATTACAATTAAACATTTTTTAGTAAAAACTATTATGTCTACTTCTGTCACTTTAGCTTCACCTTTTTTTGTTATACCTTTTTTAAGATAACAATTAGCTAATAATTTCTCACAGCACGGTAAAATTCTTATTATATTTACTATTTCATTTTCAAATTCTTTTCCTGCTTTGTCTTTCTTTTCTTTTATTCTTTTTTCTTCTCTTCTTTTTATACTTCCAAATAAAATATCTAATATAAATCTCAATATTTGAAAAGGCATTTTTACCAAAAGAATAAAACCATTTATGCTTAAAGCAATAATTATTAATTCATATAAAATCTTAAAATATTTTTCCATGTCATATCTATTAACCTCTTACATCCCACTACTTATGTATCATCTCTTTTGGGTCGTCTTCTTCCATCAATTTCTTCACAACTTTTGTAAGTGCAATTATAGATATCAAATTTGGCAACACCATAAGGCCATTAAATGCATCTTGCATATTCCATATCACATCTACTTCTTGTAGTGATCCTAAAAATACACACACACATACTATTATTGTATATATAGTTACTGACTTTGCTCCAAATAAATATTTTATATTTGCTTGTCCAAAAAAGTACCACCCTATAACAGTTGAAAAAGCAAAAAAAGTAAGGCAAATTGCTATAAATATATTTCCTATCGTTCCAAGCCCTACAGTAAAACCTGCTTGAGCAAGTGCTGCTCCAGTTAGATTTGCACCAGAAAAACTTGGGTCATACATATTGCTACCTATAACTACAAAAGCAGTCAAATTTAATATTATAAAAGTATCTATAAACACACCAATAATTGCTAAATATCCTTGATGAGCTGGTTTATCAACTTTTGCCACTGCATGTGCATGTGGAGTTGAACCCATACCTGCTTCATTTGAAAAAAGCCCTCTTGCTACACCTTTACTAACTGCATCTTTTATCATTACACCAACTGTCCCACCAAATACAGCTTGTGGATTAAATGCTCCAACGAAAATTTTCTCAAATATTTGTGGCACCCAATATATATGAGTTAATATTGCAATTAAAGAACCTATCATAAATATAAATGCCATAAATGGAACTATCTTTTCTGTAAATGATGCAATAGAAGAAATTCCTCCTGCAAATATTAAAAATGAGATTATTGCAAGTAATAACCCTATTATTGGTTGAATTATAGGAACATTAACACCTAAAATATTTACCATCATCATATTCCCATCTTTGTTAAATACAGTATTCCAAGCTGTTGCTATTCCATTACTTTGAACTGCATTTCCCATAAAACCAAGTGAAAGTATAATAAGAATTGCAAATAAGACAGCTAAAAATCTTCCAAAGCCTCCCTTAAATGCTTCATGTATATAATATACAGGTCCTCCTGTCATATGACCATCATCACCAACTTTTTTATATTTTTGTGCGAGAGTTGCTTCTGCAAATATTGTTGACATACCAAAAAAGGCAGCTACCCACATCCAAAAAATAGCACCTGGACCACCTGTAGCTATAGCAGTACTCGCTCCAACTACATTTCCTGTCCCAACTTGTGCAGCTATCGCAGTCGCTAAAGCTTGAAAAGAAGTCATACCCCCTTTATCGGCTTTCCCAGTTTTTTTAATAAAACCACCAAATACTGCATTCCACCCTTTTTTAAAACCTCTGCACTGAATAAATTTGAGTTTAATTGTAAACCATATTCCAGTTCCTACCAAGATTATAGCAAGTGGACTTAACCAACCAATGACAGGTATTTGTGAAAACATTGGTAATGGTGACCACAATAAATTATCAAGATAAAGAATTATTTCTGAAAACTTTTCCATAAACACACTTTCTATAATAAATCACAAAATATACCTATAAATATTAGCAATTTATTATATTTTCTCCTTTCAAATTTTTTATTATTTCTCTCTTCTTTTTACAATATTCATATTATACAAAGTATAGCACATTTTATCAACAATTTTATTTAGCAAAGAAACTTTTTTATATATTTAATAGAAATCTAATTTTACAACCTCGATTTTTAGATTAAATTCCGTTTATAAAATATAAATGAATATTCCTAAA
>CAMJKC010000056.1 GCA_946406305.1 uncultured Lachnospiraceae bacterium | reverse complement strand
CTTTCTGTAAATTCAATTAATCCGTCGCAAAACTGATATGGATAATAAAAATAACGAGGAGAAGTTTGTATAACAAAATTTCCACTTCTATCTATAAATCCGCTCTTATACTTTTCCTCATCTTCATAAGCTACATAAGCCAATCCTTCTGTAAATGAATAAGCGCTACTATATTTAAATGGTAACACTTCGTTACCATACCTATCAATATAGCCCCATAAATTACTCTTTTTTACAGCTGCCAAGCCTTCACTAAATGAATTGACCTCGTCGTATTGTAGTGGTATTACTTCTTTATTATTACCATTTTGAATTTGAGCATTACAGCTGACAGTAATAGTAGCAAAAAATAAACCAATTATAGTTATAATAATTTTTTTCAACATATTTATAACTCCTTTTTTTTATTTTTTTAATATATTCCAGTCATTCAAATTTTTATCATCTTTTGGTTTAAAAACCCTAATTGGATTATCTTTGTGCTTTTGTCCGTTTTTTCCAGGTGTATCAAGCCATTTTTTATATTCTTTTTTAACATTTTTAACTACATCCATCCACTTATATATATAAAATATAGGACAATCATTATTAAGATTTACAAAAACAAAAAATGAATTATCGTATTTTTTAGAAATCGATAGTGCACTAATGGGCCAGTGATTATTTTTTTGTTGTGTTTTCACTTGTATAGATATACTCTTTCCTGTTTTATCGTCAAATGCTAGTATATCAATACCTTCAGCATTATTTAATAGCAGTGATGTTGCCAAACCATGCTTTTCAAGTTCCGCTGCTACTAAATATTCTCCTATACGACCTATTTGGCTTTTTGATAATTTTTTATCATTATTCATTTATAAATCTCCACACTTTTTTTAATCAGATACTTCAATTATTATCATTAATTTAAAAATATATTTAATTTTACTATATTAATAGTTCCAATACATTTCTACAATTGTTTTTATTATGATTAGTACTTTATCCACAATGCAGGTCGCACACCATAATCATCATCTACAGCAAGACCATACTCATCAAGTCTTCCATATTCATCTACAATTGAAACATCTCCACTCTTACCAACAGTACGATTAGCACCTGGTGTTCGTAGCAACCAAGGAATCCCACCATCTCTTATATAACTAGTAGCCCTTTGATTGTCACTATTAAAATATTTATTTAATTCATTGATACTAAGTAAGAATATTTTGTCCTTCATATTATTTCCACCAGTAGAGCCAAATTTAGCATTATTATCATTTAAAACATCTGTTGTCAATATCAAAGTTTGTTCTTCTTTATTAAATATTATATTTATATATTCTATATTCAAATACTCTCTTATAGTAGAGTTTTCCCAAGTAACTTTATCATTTTTATAATTAAAGCTATGCCTTATTGATATTCGTTTAGATAACAACAATGCTTTTTCCCTCTGTTTTTCAAGAACTATCCACTCAATAGGCTTTGTATTCTCATTGACACCAAAAGTAACTGTATCCATTTCTTCAACTCTTGTAATACTTGATTAGTCAATGATAGATTTGTAATTTTTAATTTGTAATCTTAAATTCCCAGTTAAATTATCAATTGAAGAACTATCATTGTTCATCAAAGAATTGCTACTACTTATTATTAATTTTATCAGCAGTGCTATAAAACTTTTCTTCCTGTTCTTTAAAATAAACTTTTAACTCATCTACTGACATTGTTAAATACTTCTTTGTTTTTTCTTCACGAATACTATGAATATCATCTACTGAAAACTTATTATTCATATTTATACCTCCATTTCTAATAAAGTTAGTGGGTTTAAAATATTTATATCTTTATATCCTTTTAGTTGCGATATAGTTCTTGTTCCATCTATCGTTTGAATATTAACAATATGCTTAAAATTCCAAGAGGTTATTATATCACAACCATTAAGCATTGCTATTGCAATATGATAACTATCATCAACACTTTTTCTTGGGAGAATGCCTTTCTCTATTATTTCTTTGGCTAATTCAAAACACCTATCATCAAGTTTAAAATTTATATATTTTATCTCATTTAATTTCGCCTTTAGAAAAGACAACTTTGGTTCAGGACATTCGTTCATCTCATCTATTGTAATTTGAGATATACATATATCATATACACCAGTTTTGAATTTTTTCCATAGGTTAAGTGTTATGCCAGTTTTCTCTGGTGCATCATCTTGTTGCAAATAGCTTATAACTGATGTATCAAGATATACTTTTAGTTTTTTATTCTCAACCATTTTATCTTCCAACCAAATAGTCTCATAGTCATCTCTACTTAATAAGCATATTATACAAAAAATCCTTATTTTTAACAATGTGAAATTCGCATAAATTCAATTAAATTTTGACATAAACATCTCCGCATTTTGTAAATACCTTGCATGTAATATTTAGCTTATCTAAATCTTTATTTATCACCGTTTTAGCGATTGTCAAATTGGGAGTACACTAAAACTAAAACAACATATAACATTTGCCACAAGAAAATATCTACATTTGCCTCTGCAAAATTAAGACATTTGCCATACCAAAATGTTGACATTTGCCGTGTTTTATGATAAAATATGCAAAAATGTAATAATTTATGTATAAGAAAAGGTTGTCAGACAAAATAATAGAAACAAGGTTACAAAACAATGGTGCTGTTTTAATTGTTGGTGCAAAGTATTGTGGTAAAACAAGTTCTGCAAAACAATTTGCAAAGAGCATTGTTTATTTTGATGATGTTGACGAAACGATTAATTATAAAAAAGTATTGGACATTAAACCATCTTTATTGCTTAATGGGGATAAACCTCGATTATTTGATGAATGGCAAACTGCACCTATCATTTGGGATGCGATAAGGCATGATATAGATAAAACAAATGGAAAAGGTTTATATTTATTAACAGGTTCAAGCACACCTTCAGATAAAGAGTATTATCATTCTGGGACAGGAAGGATTGCAAGAGTTTTAATGCACACAATGAGTTTATTTGAATCAGGCGATTCAACTGGTCAAGTATCAATTATGGATTTATTTAATGGGAAGGATGATATTGCAACAGAATCAAAACATCCAATTGAAGATATATCATAATTAATCGTAAAAGGTGGCTGGCCTGCAAATATAGATTTAGATTTAAGTGTGGCAATACAAAACAATATTGATTATATAGATAATATTATAAATATTGATATGAGTAGAGTTGAAGGTATCAAAAGGAGTCCAGCAAAAGTTAGAACTTTACTTAGGTCATTATCACGAAATATTTCTACTATGGCTTCGCAAAAAACTATTAGAAATGATATTGCTTTTGGTGATGATGAAACTTTAGGTGAAACTACTGTAAGTGATTATTTAAATGCACTAGATAGATTATTTATAACAGAAAATATTGAAGCATTTACACCAAGGCTTAGAAGTAGAACGACAATAAGAACATCACCAAAGCGACAATTTGTTGATCCATCAATAGCATGCAGTGTACAAAGAATTAATGATACGGAATTGTTGAGAGATATAAACTTTTTCGGTTATTTATTTGAATCATTGTGTGAAAGGGATTTAAGAGTTTATGCAAATGTAAATGATGGAGAGATATTTCATTACCATGATAAAAATGATTTAGAGGCAGATTGTGTTATTTGCTTAAATGATGGTCGATATGCACTGATTGAAATAAAACTTGGAAAATCAGAAATTGAAAAAGGAGCAAAGAATTTAATAAAGCTAAGCCATCTTATTGATATTGATAAAGAAAAAAAACCCTCTTTCCTCATGGTTGTAACAGGAACTGGTTATGCATACAAACGTGAAGATGGAGTTTTTGTTTGTCCGATAGGATGTTTGAAAGATTAGTTTATAGGCGAAAATCTAAATCTTTATTTACCGCTATATTTTGACATTGTTACCTCTTTAAAATTGCAAGAAAAAACGGAGCGATTGCTCCGTTTATTGTGTTACAAAATTATTCGTTTTTTTGTTAAAAAATATTATTCTGGTTTAAGTTCAGTTGTTTTATCTTTTGGTGGGCAAATGAGAGAAAAAACTAAAAATGCAATAAGAGCAACAACAAGTCCTGGAACTATTGATTGCTCAAATTGATATCCAAAAGGTTTCCATTTAAATGTATCTATACCAACAACTACTACTGTTCCTGCGATAAGTGAAGCTATAGTTCCAACGGTTGAACTTCCTTTCCAATAATGCCCAAGAACATAAGGGAAGAAAGTCCCAGCCGCTCTTAAAGTAAATGCAAAAGTTAAAATATTTATAATATCATTGTTGTTAAAATAAGCAAGAACTAATGAACAGGCTCCTACAACTATCATCATCCCACGAGTGCAATTTAAAACTTCTTTATCAGATGCATTTTTCTTAAAAATAGCTCTATACAAATCATTTGCAAATATAGAACCAGCACCAAGTAAATCTGAATCAGCACTTGACATAGTTGCTGAGATAATTCCTGCAAAAAGTAATGCACAAATTACAGATGGCATAACTCTTATAGCGAGAACTGGAAGAGCATATCTTGCACCTACTGCAGCAAATTCAACTTCTGAGAATTTACCCATATTGATAAGAGCAAGAACTATTACACCAAGAACGGCAGGAATAAATGCGAAAACAAAATTTATTATAGCTGCAATTATAGAACCTTGAACAGCAGCTTTTCCATCTTTTGCTGCATAATATCTTGATACTGCTTCTTGACCTACTGTGAAAGTACCTACATACATAATAGTAAGTGATACTATAGATTTCCAACCATAGCCTTGACCTTGACCAACGATTTTTAAAGCTGATGGGTCAACATTATTTACAACTTCACCCCAACCACCTGCAAATGATATTGCAAATGGAACAGCAATAATCATACCAAATACTATTAAGAAAACTTGAACAAAGTCAGTGAGAGTAACACTCCAGAGACCTCCCATAACTGCATAAATGGTAACAACTATTCCTACTATAATTACAGCAGTATGATAAGTTATGCCAAGCATTGTAGAAAGGATAACAGCTGATGCGATAAATTGTCCTGCTGTAAGTCCAATGAGAGGTATGAACATAATAATTGCAGTTATAGCTCCTGCTGCTTGTCCATAACGACGACGAAAATATTCAGGAACAGTTTTGACCATAGAGTTTCTTATCTTTGGTGCGATAAAGGTAAGAATTACAAAAGCAAGCCCCATAGCAATAATATACCAAGCAGAATTAAGACCAAAGCTTGGATTCATTCCTTTTTGCACAACACCAAGTGAAGAGCCTCCACCAATTTCAGTTGCTGCAAGAGTTCCAGCCATAAGAACTGGACCAAGACGACGACCAGCAACCATAAAGTCCTCATTTGAATTTACATTCTTAGATGAAAAATAACCAATGAGAAGCATTGCTATTAAGTAAATAATAACAATTCCTACGATGACAAAATTTACTGACATATAAATCCCCCTTTATAAAAAATTTTTTTAACCATTATTTAAAGATTCCCTAAAAAAATATCAAAACATTTTTTTTACTAAGGTTACACTATTAACAATTTGTGAATTAAGTATATCATAAAAAACAATATTTATAAAGAGAACATTTAACTTTAAAATGTAAAAATGTAATACCTTTTTTAGGTGCTACAAATTTATAACAAAAAAAGCCACTATTGCTCTTCGCACAGTGACTTTTCATTATTTATCTACATAACTACAGTTATTAACTTCCCCATAAAATGTTTTTCTACAAATACATTTTAATAAAAATTATAAACCACTCTATTTTCTCAAAAAACAATGCCGTTTACATTTTTAATCTTCATTAGATTCTCAGTACATAAAATTTATCACTATATATATTTATTTATAATATCTCCCATCTCAGAGCAACTAACTTTTATATCTCCTTCTTTATAAATGTCAACTGTCCTATAACCATCGCTAATTACTTTTTCTACAGCTTTTTCTATATTATTCGCTTCTAAGTCCATATCAAACGAGTATCTTAACATCATAGCTACTGACAAAATCGTCCCAATAGGGTTTGCTATATTTTGTCCTGCTATATCAGGAGCAGAACCATGTATTGGTTCATATAAACCAAGTTTCTTATTACCTATGGAAGCAGATGGCATCATTCCTATAGAACCTGCTATTATAGACGCTTCATCTGATAAAATATCTCCAAACATATTTTCAGTAACCATTACATCAAAATCATATGGCCTCTTTATTATTTGCATAGCAGCATTATCTACCAATATATCTTCATACTTAACATCGCTATATTTTTCTTTTATCATATGCATCGTTTTTCTCCATAACTTTGATGTATCAAGCACATTTGCTTTATCTACAGAAGCTAATTTTTTATTTCTTTTCATAGCAACTTCAAATGCAATCTTACCAATTCTATCAATTTCTAAATAGTTATATTCCATAGTATCTGTTGCCGTTTCTACTTCATTTATTATTTTTGTTTCTTTATTTCCAAAATATACTCCTCCTGTAAGTTCTCTAATTATAACAAAATCTATTTTTTTATTAACTATTTCTTCTTTTAATGGACTACTTTTTGATAATTCATCATATAGTCTAATTGGTCTTATATTTGCAAATAACTCTAATTCTTTTCTAATTTTTAATAAACCTTTTTCTGGTCTTATATTTTTATCAATATTATCCCATTTAGGTCCACCAATAGCCCCAAGAAGCACTGCATCAGAATTTTTACATTTTTCTACAACTTCATCTGTAAGTGGCTCACCATAATAATCAATAGAAGCACCACCAAATAACAATTCTTCTAATTCAAAATTGTGGTTATATTTTAATGATATTTTATTTAATACTTTTATGCTTTCATCTACTATTTCTGGTCCTATTCCATCGCCCTTTAATATTTTAATTTTTTTATCCATTATATTGCTCCTTTGCATATGACATAAGCCCACCAGAAGATATTATTTTTTTTATAAAATCTGGAAATACATTTATGTTATATTTTTTATTTTTTGTCCTATTTTCTATTATCCCTTTTTCAAAATCTACATTTAGTATATCCTCATTATCTATTTCATCCGCCTTATCACACTCTATTATTGGCAAGCCTATATTTATTGAATTTCTATAAAAAATTCTTGCAAAGCTCTTTGCTATAACACAACTCACTTTGTTTTCTTTAATTACTAAAGGAGCATGCTCTCTTGATGAACCACAACCAAAGTTATATCCTGCTACTATAATATCATCTTTATTAACCTTTTTTACAAAATTAATATCTATATCTTCCATGCAGTGAGTTGATAATTCACAGACATCAGATATATTCAAATACCTCGCAGGAATTATAACATCTGTATCTACATTATCACCATATTTAAAAACTTTACCTACCATATTTAATTTCCTCCTAATCTGTTATATAGCCAGCTATTGCTGATTTTGCTGCTGTCATAGGGCTTGCAAGATATACTTCACTTTCTATATGCCCCATCCTTCCTACAAAATTTCTATTTGTGGTTGATATACACCTTTCGCCTTTAGCAAGTATTCCCATATACCCACCAAGACAAGGTCCACAAGTTGGGGTTGAGACTACAGCACCTGCATTGATAAACTCTTTTATAATTCCTCTATCTATACATTCTTTATATATATTCATTGTAGCTGGAATAATAATACATCTAACACCATCTTTAACTTTTTTACCTTTTAATACTTCATATGCTGATATCATATCTTCAAGCCTGCCATTAGTACAAGAACCAATAACTACTTGATCAATTTTTATATTTTTTAATTCTTTTGCTCTTTTCACATTTTCTGGCAAATGCGGACAACTAACCACAGGTTCTATTTCGTTAAGATTAATATTTATTACTTCATCATATACCGCATCTTCATCCGCCTTAAATATTTTTCTTTTTCTCTCTTCTCTATTGTCTAAATATTTTTTTGTTATGTCATCATATTCAAATATTCCATTTTTTGCACCAGCTTCTATAGCCATATTACATATACAAAACCTATCATCCATTGATAAACTTTTTACACCATCTCCTACAAATTCCAAACTCTTATATAAAGCTCCATCAACTCCAATCTTCCCTATGATAGTAAGTATAATATCTTTACCACTACAATTTTCATTTAATTTTCCATTTAATACTACTTTCATAGCTGACGGAACTCTAAACCATTCATAGCCTGTTGCCATTGCATATGCCATATCAGTACTACCAACACCTGTAGAGAAAGCACCTAATGCTCCATATGTGCAAGTATGACTATCAGCTCCTATTATTATGTCTCCACTCGTCACTATTCCTAACTCAGGTAACAGTGCATGTTCAATTCCCATTTTACCTACATCATAAAAATGTTTAATATTTTGCTCATGAGCAAATTCTCTACAAACTTTTGATTGTTCAGCTGACTTTATATCTTTATTAGGCACAAAATGGTCAAGAACTATTGCTATCCTATTATTATCAAAAACTTTTTTAAACCCATATTTTTTAAACTCTCTTATTGCCACAGGTGTTGTAATATCATTGCCAAGCACTATATCAACTTTAATATTTATCAAATCACCTGTTTTAATATTCTCTCTACAACTTGCATTCGCTAATATTTTTTGTGTCAATGTCATTCCCATAATTATTCTCCTATATTATTCTATTTATTGCTGAAAATAATGCGTATATAGATGAAGTGAGTATATCGTGGTCAATCCCTACTCCCCACACTTCTTTATTGTTGTTTTTAAAACTCAAATATGTTATCGCATTAGAATCAGCTCCTTTGCTAATGCCATGCTCATCATATGTCAATTCATCTATATCTATATTTTTTAAATATGACGAAATAGCATTTACCACACTTTCAAATTTTCCTTTCCCTTTACCTTCAATAACTATCGTTTCACCATTAACTAATATTTTTAATTTTGTATTAGATATATCTTTATCTTTTTCAAATGAAAATTCTATTGGCTTTATTTTATCAAATTTATTTACATAATTATCTACAAATAATGTGTATATTTCATTTATGTCTAATTCTTTATGCGATTTGTCAGAAATATTTTTTATATAAAATGACACTTCTTCGCTAAATTTTTTTGGCAATTTATATGAATAATTATTTTCTAAAATGTATGAAATTCCACCTTTTCCTGATTGCGAATTTATTCTAATTACATCTGTTTCATATTTTCTACCTATATCTCTTGGGTCTATAGGTATATATGGCACTGTCCATGTATCAATATTATTTTCTTCTCTCCACTTCATTCCTTTAGCAATAGCATCTTGATGTGAACCAGAAAATGCTGCAAATACTAATTTGCCACTATATGGCTGTCTATCATAAACTTTCATCCGTGTTATTCTTTCATATTTATCTTTAATGTCTAATATGTTTGAAAAATCTAATTTGGGATCAACTCCTTGAGAATAAAGATTTAATGCAAGTGTAATGATATCTACATTTCCAGTTCTTTCTCCATTTCCAAATAATGTTCCTTCTATTCTGTCAGCCCCAGCAAGTAGTCCAAGTTCT
>CAMJKC010000055.1 GCA_946406305.1 uncultured Lachnospiraceae bacterium | reverse complement strand
GTAGTGCAGTATTTAAAGATGGAGAGGTTGTATATGGTCTTGCAAAAACTGAAGGAGAAGTCATAAATCTATATGCTGTATGGGGCGATGTAGATGGCTATGTAGAGTATTTGTCAGGGTATCATGGGACAGAAAGCATACCAAGTCAAAATACTAAAGATAATGACTTTGCAAAAGAACCAACAGTGAAGAGAAATTCTGATGGAGATGATTTTGTATACTATATAATAAGTGATATTTCAAATAGCAATGGAGTATCTTATGAATTAACAGATAGCGATAAACTTGCGAAGATATATCCAGGAGATGATATAAGACCTTACTTAAGAAACAATGGCGATAAATTGACATTACTTAAGATATATGATGGTGCTTATACATTACAAGTTAATATCAATAAGCCAAATAATATAGTTGAGGCAAGTCCAAGTGAGTATCATCTTGATATCAACATAAACGATAGAGTAAAAGTTGACCTACCTAACTTTACTATATCTGGATTTAAATTAGTAAGTGCTATAGGTGAAGATGGAACATCATTTAACGAGCCTATCATAGTAGAGAATTTAAAGAGTGAAAAAGGCTCTCAATATGTAGTAAACTTAACTTGGAGTGGAGAGTCTTATAATGTTGTATTTGACAAAGGAAATCCAAATGCGACAGGGAATATGGAACCACTTACAAATAGGGCATACTCTACAGTATATAGCATTCCAACAAATTACTTTAGATATAACCCACATACACTGGAATACTTTGTAGTTGACAAGATAGTAAAATCAGATGGTGTAGAAGTTGACAAGAGTTTAATAGATAGAAAAATTATAAAATCTACATTCTCAGAACTCACAGAATATGGTGGAGCAACTGTTACACTTAAGGCTGTATGGAGTGGAGTAAATTATAGAGTGAACTTTAATGCTAATGTTCCATCGGGTGTAGTTCTATCAAGCAAGAGTGAAGCTATGAATTATTTGACTATAACTGGTGGAAGTGAAAAGCCACTTACAAAAAATACATATGACATAGAAGGATATAACTTTGCTGGTTGGAGTTTAAGTGCATCAAGTAAAGAAGTTGTATATGGAGATAACGAAGTCGTATATGGATTAGCTACAAGAGATAATGATGTAATAGATCTCTATGCGGTATGGGACCCAGTAAAATATAAAGTAGTATTTGATAAAGGAAATACAAATGCTACAGGCACTATGATAGATAATGATGATAAAGATTATGGAGTATCATATAGTCTTCCAGCATTTAACTTTGGATATAGAGACCATACATTAGCATATTTTGTGGTAGATAAAGTAGTTGATGCAAATGGTAA
The DNA here is from genome assembly GCA_946406305.1 of uncultured Lachnospiraceae bacterium. GTDB lineage: Bacteria > Bacillota > Clostridia > Lachnospirales > Lachnospiraceae > UBA3633. Next base: position 8,320 of record CAMJKC010000055.1, on the reverse strand, counting down.
AGAAGTAGAAAAAATAAATAGACAGATAATCAATCGAGGGACTCAGTATAAGAATTTAACAAATGTAAAGAATGCTACTGTTACAATAAAAGCTGTTTGGAATGTAGTGCCATATCACTTTAGATTTAATGGCAATAAACCAGAAGGGACAGAGTATTCAAGGACAAGTGTAAATATGGCTGATATGCCACTTACGGGTGGAGAGAGTAAAGCACTTACAAGGAATACATATGTAATAGACCATTATGCATTCTTGGGTTGGTCTTTAAGTGCTGATAGCAATGTTATAAAATACCAAGATGAAGAAACAGTATATGCATTGTCAACAAGAGATAATGAGATAATAAATCTCTATGCAGTATGGAAAAGTGTTCCATTTAAAGTTGAATATCTTGCAGGACATAATGGAGCTGGTTCACTTGTAAATCCTCACAATAGTGTTAAAGCAGCTAATCCAGATGGAAGCGACAGTGATAGTGGAAGAATATCAAATACTGAAGGAAAAGAATTTGTATATTGGATTATTGATTCGATACTTGATAGAAATAATAATAGTGTAGAACTTACTAAAGAACAAAAGCTTATGAAGATTAATCCAGGAGATAATTTGTTAGATATAACAAATATACCTTCATCTACTATAAGATTATTGCCTATATATGATGAAAAGAATAATATAGAATATGTAGGTGAAGCACCAATTAGTGAAATAGGATTGACATATAGTGCAACTCCATCACAAGTTACAGAAAGCATTTATGTAAATGATAGAATTGAAGTTCCTAATGACGGTATTAAAGTAGATGGTTATAAATTATCTGGCTTTGCAACAGAATCAAAAGGCTCTAAAGTATATGGAGTGGATGATGTTATAGTTAATACATTTGACAATACAAGTGATATATTGAAATTATATACAGTCTGGGAGCCAATAAAGTATGACATAGTGTTTGAGAGTGGAAAAGAAAATGCAACAGGTGCAATAGCAACTATGTCAAATGTATCATATGATAGTAAAGTTACACTTCCAAGCTCTGGATATACTTATACAGATTACAGTATGAGGAATTGGGCAGTTGTTAATATAAAAACTACTGACGGAAGTGTAATAACAGATGATGCAGGGAAAGAGTATAAACTTGGCGATGTAGTATATAATTTGTCAAAATATGATGGCTCTATAGTAACTCTTAGTGCAAATTGGCAAGGTGCTCCATACACTATAATACTTGACTCACAAAATAGAGGTAAGACAAGTTCGGGAGCAACAACTTATACATTTACTTCTCCACATGGCGAAGGTGTTACTATACCAAATAATATATTTACAGCAAATTCTTCTTCAATGTATATAAGCAGTTATAATACACAAGCAAATGGAAGAGGAACAAGTTATAAAGTTGGATTTAATGAAAAAGAACTTACAAGTGGAAGTAGTATAACATTATATGCTATATGGTCAAGAACGAGCAGTGGAGGTAGTAGTAGCTCAGGAGGAAGCTCAAGTGGAAGTTCAGGTGGAAGCAATAGAGTATCAAATCCTCAAGGAAGTGGCACATTAACTGGAAATGTCCCACAAGTAGTAGGAAACTCTGCTATAAGTATAGTAGGACCTACGATAGATGGAGTTAATAATTTAAACAACAACATAATGAATATAAATGTCAACCTTGGTGAAAATACTATTGGTGGAAATTCACCTACTACTGCGAAGAATGTAACATCTGCTGGCCAGTGGATAAAAGATACAAATGGTAAATGGAGATATGCTGTACAAAATAATAATTCTGTATTTAATAACTCAGTGGACTATTTGACAAATGGATTCTATCAATTGCCATGGGAAGGTGGAAGTTATATTTATGAGTTTGATGAAAATGGTTATATGAAGACAGGATTTACTGAAGCAAATGGAAATATATATTACTTACTTGATGGAACAAATGAAAAAGGAGCACTTGCTTCTGGTAATATAAGTGTTAATGGAAAATATTATACATTTAATACGGACGGAACACTTGTAAAAGAGCAAGAAGGTGTAAGGTCAGTAGCTGGTGGCAAATGGGAATATGAACCAACAAATGGAAAATGGAGATACATTGAAGATGACAAAGGGCAAGCAGGTGTTAAGTATTTGATGAATGATATGTATCACATATATAGTAGCACAGGAGATGACTATTACGAATTTGACGAAAATGGATTTATGAAAACAGGAGTTACTAACTACAAAGGCAATACTTATTACTTACAAGAGACAGGAGCTAATCAAGGTGCATTGTTGTTTAGTAGAGTAGATAATGGAAGTCAAACATACTTTATGAATTCAAACGGAACTCTCGTTGCGAAAGCAAATGACCATCAAGTGACAGGTTGGGTATTAAATGTAAATAACGAAGCATATCAATATCTTGAAAGATTGGCAGATGGCAGTGTTATGTTATTGTCTAATACTTATAGAAGGTTGTATTCAAATGATGGATATTATGACTACATATTTGACAGTAATGGAAATATGGAGACAGGTCTAACAGAGTATAATGGAAACATTTATTATCTTGAAGAGACAGGGGCAAATCAAGGAGCAGTGACTACAGGAGAAAGAATAATAAATGGAACGAAGTATGTGTTCAACAATGACGGAACTTTAAATCTATCAAATGGACATGCATATAGTTTGGCTGGGACAGTGAGAAGGTAGTGTGAAATAAAAAAAATCGGCTTAGCCATTAGCCGATTTTTTTTGTGTAAGGAAAAAATATTTATATAATTTGAAAGAGTTATAAAAAAATGATATAATGAAACAATGGAGACTATATTAAATAAAAAAGAAATGTCTGAAGAGGACATTAAATATAATTATATCACACCAGCTCTTATAAAAAGTGGCTGGCAAGATAAAATCACTATGGAAACAGCAGTAAAATGGACTGATGGTAAAATTAATTTGAGTGGAAATATAGTTAATCGTGAAAAACCTAAAAAAGCAGATTATATTTTATATATGAATAGAAACAATCCTATTGCAATAGTAGAAGCGAAAGATAATAGTCATGCATCTTCTTATGGATTACAGCAAGCTATTGAGTATGCTAAAATGTTAGATTTGAAATTTGCATATTCGTCAAATGGCGATGAGTTTTATGAGCATGATTTTTTAACAGGGACTGAGAGAGTTATTTCTATTGATAAATTTCCAACATATGATGAATTATGTGAAAGATTTAAAATTGAGTCAGATAGAGGACTTGGAATTTCTGATAATGAGTTAAAAATTATTCATGAGCCATATTACACAAGTGAAAAAACATATACTCCACGATATTATCAAAGAATTGCAATTAATAGAACACTTGATGCTATTGTGAGAGGTCAACAAAAATTGTTACTTGTTATGGCTACTGGAACAGGAAAAACTTATACTGCATTTCAAATTGTGTATAGGTTATTAAAATCTGGCTTTAAAAAGAAAGTATTATATCTCGCGGACAGAAATAATTTAGTAGATCAATCTATACAACAAGATTTTGCACCACTTGAAAAAGTGATACATAAAATTAATTTTGCGAAAGATGATTTTTCTACTATTACATCATATCAAGTATATTTTTCTTTATATCAACAACTTGCAGGGGATGAAGAAGTTGAAAATGATGATGGTGAAAGTGATATTGTATCAAAGTTGTCTGCACTATTTAAACCAAATTATTTTGATTTGATTATAGTTGATGAGTGTCATAGAGGGTCTGCTAAAAAAGATAGTAATTGGAGAAAAATATTAGAATATTTTAATACTGCTACACAACTTGGTATGACAGCGACTCCAAAAGAAACAAAATATGTATCAAATATAGATTATTTTGGTGAACCTATTTATACATATAGTTTAAAAGATGGAATTGAAGATGGATTTTTAGCACCATTTAAAGTCATCAGCATAAAAACAAATATTGGAGATGGTTGGAGACCAAAAAAAGGACAACTTGATATAAATGGAAATGTAATAGAAGATAGAATATACAATAACACTGATTATGATTATAATATAACTATTTTAGATAGGATTAATGAAGTTGCAAAACAAATTACTGAATATTTGAAGAAAACTGATAGAATGGCAAAAACCATAGTGTTTTGTGCTACAGAAGAACATGCCGAAAGAATGAGAGTAGCACTAGTTAATTTAAATTCTGATATGATAAAAGAAAACCCTGATTATGTAGTTAGAATTACTGGCTCAGATAAAATAGGCAAAAGTAAAATAAAATATTTTATATCTGCTACTGAGAAATATCCTGTGATAGCTACTACTTCAAAATTATTATCAACTGGTGTAGATTGTAAGATGGTCAAACTGATTGTCATAGACCAAAATATTAACTCTATGACAGAGTTTAAGCAAATACTTGGTAGAGGAACAAGGCTTAGAGAAAAAGACGGAAAAACGAATTTTGTCTTGATGGATTTTAGAGGTGTTAGTAGGTTGTTTGCTGACCCTGAATGGGATGGTGAAATAAATAATGATGAATATGATGAAAATAATATAAGCATAAAAAATGAAAAAATATTTTTGTCAAAACAACCGACAGATACAGATAGTATAAAATCAATTGTAGATGAAAATGGCTGCACAGTTAAAATTGTAAATAAAACAGTGTCAGTATATGATACAAATGGGAAATTATTAAGACAAGAAGATATAATTGATTATACAAAAACAAGTATCAACAATGAATATGCTTCACTTAGTGATTTTATAAATAAATGGACAGTAGAAGAAAAAAAAGAAAAAATACAAGAAATTTTGAAAGATAAGGGTATAAACCTTGATATGTTAAAACAAGAAAAAAATTTGCAAGATGTAGATGATTTTGATTTTATATGTCATATAGCATATGACAAAAAACCACTTACAAGAAAAGAGAGAGCAGAAGGGGTTAGGAAGAAAGATTTTTTGAGTAAATATAGTGGTGTTGCCAAAGAAGTCATAGATATTTTGATTGATGAGTTTGTTGAAAAAGGAATATACGAAGTTGAAAATACAAATATATTGACTTTAGAAAAGTTTAAAAAATTTGGCAAACCATCTAAAATTGTTGAATACTTTGGTGGTGCAGAAGGTTATAGAAAAGCATTAAAATTATTGGAAGAGGAAATATATAAGGTGGCATAATGGGCAATTTATCAAGTTTTGTAAAAAGAATAAGAGATGTAATGAGAAACGATTCAGGTATAAATGGAGATGCTCAAAGAATAGAACAAATTACTTGGATGTTATTTTTAAAAGTTTATGATGCAAAAGAAAAAGATTGGGAGATAGGTGAAAAAAATTATTTATCAATTATCCCAGAAGAGTTAAAGTGGGCAAATTGGGCACATGATGATAAAACAGGAAATGCTATGACTGGAGAAGAATTGCTTAACTTTATAAATAATAAATTATTTCCTACACTTAAAAATTTACAAATAAGTCCTGACACACCAATAAAAAAATCTATAGTAAGAACAACTTTTGAAGATGCTAATCAATATATGAAAGATGGAGTATTACTTCGTCAAGTTATAAATATAATAGATGATTTAGATTTTGGTGACTACGAAGAATCTCATGCATTTGGTGAAATATACGAATCAATATTAAAAGAACTTCAAAGTGCAGGCTCTGCTGGTGAGTTTTATACACCAAGAGCTGTGACAGAGTTTATGGCAAAGATGATAAAACCACAAATAGGTGAAATGTGTGCAGATTTTGCATGTGGGACAGGTGGATTTTTAACAAGTTGGTTAAATGAAATACAAAAAAATGTTAAAACTGCAAAAGATAAAGAGATGATAAATGAGTCAATTTATGGTATAGAGAAAAAACAATTTCCATATATGCTATGTATAACAAATATGCTTTTACATGATATAGATGTTCCAAGAGTGTATCATGATAATTCACTTCTTAAAGATGTTTTAGATTATACAGATGATGACAAATTTGATGTAATACTTATGAATCCACCATATGGTGGCAATGAAAAAAATGATGTTAAAAGTCATTTCCCTGATGATTTAGCAAGTAGCGAAACAGCAGATTTGTTTATGTCAGTAATAATGTATAGGTTAAAAGATAAAGGTCGTGCAGCAGTTATATTGCCAGATGGATTCTTATTTGGCACTGATAATGCAAAAGTGAATATAAAGAAAAAATTATTATCTGAGTTTAACCTTCATACTATTATAAGATTGCCACACTCAGTATTTGCCCCATATACATCAATAACAACAAATATTTTATTTTTTGATAAAACGAAACCAACAAATGAAGTTTGGTTTTATAGATTGGATATGCCAGAAGGATATAAGAATTTTTCTAAAACAAAACCGATGAAGGTGGAGCATTTTAATGAAGTGATAGATTGGTGGGATGATAGAAAAGAAATTAATATTGAAGGATTTGATAAGTCTAAAAAATACAGTGTAGATGAAATTGCAAATAGAAATTATGATATAGATTTATGTGGGTATCCACACGAAGAAGAAGAGATACTTGAACCAAAAGATTTGATAGAACAATATCAAGAAAAAAGAGCAAGCTTAAATGCTAAAATTGATAAAGTGATTGAAGAAATCTCTAACTTATTAGGAATAAAAGTATAGTGTTAATAGACCAAGATGTAACAATCGAATATATAAATAATGCGACACCTAAAACAGGTCGTATTTTATATGAAAATAAGTATAATTATGATTGTCACGATGATGAAATAAATATGGCTGAATGGATATATAATACATTTGGTGGAAATATAATTTTGCTATCAGAAAATAATAAACCTTATGGGGAGAAATATCCTGATTATGAATGGAATAGTAAATATTGGGAGTTAAAGACATTAAAATCAGAGCATTCTATTGATAGTGCTATGAGAAAAGCCATAACTCAAATCTATGAAAATCCAGGTGGTGTTATTTTAGATTTTGGGAGAAGTTCAATTAACTTAAAAAAAGTTGAAAATGCAATTAGAGATAGGTTGGAATCAAATTGTCGATTTAAAATAGATATTATGATAGTGATTAATAGCCAATTAAAAAAAGTTATAAGGTATAAAAAATAAGGGCGTTGCACCCCCGCCATTACCGGCAAAGGCCCAGCCCTTATGGTGTAATTATAACAAAAATAGAAAAAAAGTCAATATATGACAGCACAACAGTTGAAAAATTCAATATTAAAACTTGCTATATCAGGAAAATTGGTTCCACAAGATCCAAATGATGAACCTGCGAGTGTTTTGATTGAGAAAATTCATAAAGAAAAAGAAAAACTTATAAAAGAAAGGAAAATAAAAAAAGAAAAAAATCCTTCCTATATTTTTCGTGGGAAAGATGGTTTGTTTTATGAGAAGTTTATATCTGTAGGGGAAAATATAACAAACAAAAATGTGGGGGTGGACACAATAAGTAAAAATGTAGGGGCGAAGATTTGCAAGCCTATAGAAAACATAAAAGACAGCATTACAAAATGCATAAATGATGAAATACCATTTGAGATACCTGAGGGGTGGGAGTGGTGTAGGCTGAAAAATATATCACAATTATTAGGTGGATATGCTTTTAAAGGAAATGCCTACACGAATAAAGGTATTAGAGTTATTAGAATATCAGATTTTGATAATAATGGATTATTGTATAATGAATATAAGTATCATGTAGAGTTAAGTGAGTTGGGAAATTATGAAATTTATAATAATGACATTTTAATGTGTATGACAGGCGGAACGGTTGGTAAAAGTTGCATATTAAATAATATTAAAGAGAAACTATATTTAAACCAACGGGTTGCAGACATAAGATGTATAAAGTTAATTAATCAATACTATGTTTATAATGTACTTATATCATACTATATTCAGGACATAATTAGTTCTAGCAAAACATCTACAAATGATAACATTTCAATGGAAACCATTGGGGATTTTTTAATACCACTACCGCCATTACAAGAGCAACAACGAATAGTTACGGAAATAGAAAAATATCTCCCACTAATAAACGAATATGATAAACTCCAAACCGAACTTGACACACTTGATAAAGAATTCCCAGAAAAACTTAAAAAATCTATCTTACAAGAAGCTATCAAAGGTAAACTTGTAGAGCAAGACCCAAGTGATGAGCCAGCTTCAGTTTTACTTGATAAAATACATAAAGAAAAAGAAAAGCTTATAAAAGAGGGCAAAATTAAAAAAGACAAAAATGAATCTGTCATTTATAAAAGGGATAATTCGTATTATGAGAAGTTCATCACCGTAGGGGCGAAGCAGTGCGAGCCCAT
>CAMJKC010000054.1 GCA_946406305.1 uncultured Lachnospiraceae bacterium | reverse complement strand
GTTAAATCTGATTCTTTTACTTCTACAACATTTAAAACTTCATATATTTCACTTAAATCATTCGCTAATTTCATAAATACACTCCTAACTGCGAAAGACACAAAGCTTTGTATAGTGACAACACTTCTCTCATATAGTAATATGGTATAAATACTGTTGGGGTTTCTACCACTATGTCATATATATCTTTCACATTTTTTCTTCTCGCCATCATATTTATTCTCATAAGATGAAAATCATTTGACAAAAAACCTATTTTTATTCCTTCAAAATCAAAATTCCCAATTTTCTTATCTATAGGTCTTTCTAAAAAACTTTCATATCGATTTCTTTTGATTATATCTTCTCTTATCATAAGAAGTGAGTTGTCTATATTCTCATAAGTGTTAAATGAAAATATATCAACAAGTATTCTTTTACTATCTACCCCTGAAAGCTCCATATAGTTTCTCATATAGTATGCTTCTTCTATTATCTCATCTTCAAGTTTTGCACCTGATAAAACAAATTTTGTCTTTTTATGTTTATTTGCATACTCTATTGCTTTTTCAATTCTCTTATTTATAAATAAATTCTTCGATTCATCAACTGACACTCCTGCTCCAAACACTATAACATAGTCATATTCTTCAGTATCTGGCAATGTGTTTTTTTTACTAAAAAAAATAGCAGATACAGAAATAATAAAAAAAGAATACAACATAACAAATCCAGTAGTCAAAAAGACATTCAAAAATTTTGGAGGCTCATCTCTATTTTTTTCTATATCTCTTAAAACAAAATACATGGAAGCAGCTAAAAAAGAAAATACAGCATAAAGAACTACCATAACACTACTAAAAGTTAGCATAAGCATACAATAAGTTATGTATAGAACCCAAAAAACTGCAAGAAATAAAAATATGATTTTACATTTTATAAATACTTTAATCAAACTGTTCTTATTACTTCTCCTACATTTATTCTTTTATCAAATTTTACTTTTAGTTTTTGTTTTGAATGTGGACAACTATCTATTTTTTCATTTGTTTCTGCATCAAAGATTTCTCTCACTTTTACATTCTCATTTATTAAATTTTTTTTCATAACACACATTTCATCACCAACAGAAAATTTATTTTTTTGAGTAAAATAACAATATTCACCATCTACTCTTTCTATTATTCCTAAAAATTTTGCTCCTTCAATATAAGTGCTATTATCATAAATCTGACTATTCATTCCATCATAGCCATAATAAAAGCCTGTTGTGTATTCTCTATAAGTACATTTTTTTATTTCTTCCATATACTTAGGTATGTTGTCTTTATATGTGTTTTTATTCTCAAAATAGTCATCTATTGCCTTCCTATATGTCCTCGCTATGGTAGCCATATATAACTCACTCTTCATCCTGCCCTCTATTTTAAACGAATCTATACCTGCCTCTATCAAATCATCTATATGCCCTACCATACACAAGTCTTTTGAATTTAATATATATGTCCCTTTATCATCTTCTTCTATAGTATAAATGTCGTTTGGTCTCTCTTCTTCTATCAAGTCAAACTCCCTTTCTTTTATACTATATTTCCACCTACAAGGGTGAGTGCACTCTCCACTATTTGCACTTCTATTAGTAAAGAAACTTGAAAGTAAACACCTACCAGAATAAGATATGCACATTGAACCATGCACAAAACATTCTATTTCAATACTATCGGCTATTTTTTCTTTTATAAATTTTATCTCATCAAGTGTCAACTCTCTTGCTAAAACAACTCTCTTAACTCCCAAGTCCCTATAGAAAATAACCGACTCATAATTTGTAGTATTAGCTTGTGTAGATATATGTATATCAACATCTTTCAATATTTTTTTTGCAATGCCTAAAACACCTATGTCTGTAACTAACACAGCATCAGGTTTCATTTCATTTAACTTTTCAAAATATTCATAAATATTTTTTATATCATCATTTTTTGCAAATATATTTGCCGCCACATATATTTTTTTATTCATTTTATGTGCATATTCAATGGCTTCTTTCATTTCACTTTCTTCAAAATTTATCGCTTTTGCTCTAAGTGAAAACTTACTGCCTCCTATATAACAGGCATCAGCACCATAAAAAAAATTAACTTTTAATGTACTCATGTCTCCTGCTGGCATAAGTAGCTCTGGTTTACTTTTCATTCTTTTTTATAGAAATTGATATTCCATCTCCTACATTTATAATCTTTGTCATAAATTCACTATCGCTAACTATACTATATATAAATTCTCTCATATTCTTATGTATAGTCCTATCCCTTTTTTGTATCAAATACCTTGACTCAAGAACATCATTGTTGTGAAATATATTGTCAGAAAACAATAAACTTTCATCACTCATTATATTTTTAATATGAGGAAGCCACTTTATGTATTGACCCTTTGCAGCATCTAAAAAAACAAAATCAAATTTTTTATTTTCCTTTTCTAAATCTATTAGGACTTCTGATATATCTCCCTCAATAAGTTTTATCTTGTTTTTTTTATCATACTTAATAAAATTTTCTTTCGCTTTTATAATTCTCTCTTCATAATTTTCAACAGTAGTTATAGAACTATCAGTGCATTCACTCATAAGGAGTGAAGAATAACCTATTGCCGTTCCAAGTTCAAGTATTGTTTTTGGCTTCTTTACCTCTAAAACAACAAAAAGCAAATCTCTAACACTTTCAGATATAATAGGAATATTGTTTTCTTTTGCATATTCCCTCAAATCAATATATTTCTCATCATTTTTGTAAACAGAATTTATAAAATCTAAAACTCTATCTCTATCAATATCACTCTTCTTCTGGCGATAGCTCATAGACCTCATTCTCACTTTCTGTATTTTGAGTTGTATATATTACAGTCGCTTCATTGTCATCAAAAATATCTAAAATATTTTTAATAGTCATACTTGATTTTAGTTCATATACATTTGGTCTTATATTAGTCTTATAAATATATGCTCTAAATTTGAATACTAATGTGTCATCAATTATACCATCTCTATAAAGATTTTTTGCTATGTCATCTATATCATCATTTTCACTTACTAAAAATTCTATACTTTTTGCATTTTCATCACTATCTACTGCTCTCTCATAAAATAATCTTATTCCAAAGTTGAAAACTCTCACTCCTATTAAAAAGACAATTAAAATATATATAGCAAATTTCAAAAAAAACTTGCCTATCTTTAAAATTATATATGAAATTTTATCAAGCATACCTAAACTCATTTTTATACTCTTCCATCTACAAAAAACTTTTATAGTGATTTTAATATTATAATATTTACTAACTTATTTAACAATATCTATAAATACTTTGGGCTCGCAATGCTCGCCCCTACGAGCGGCTTTAATAAATAGTATTGACTTGCCCGATTCATTGCAACTTGTCTCGCAATGCTCGCCCCTACGAGCGGCATATCACTTTGGGCTCGCTACCTATCACCCCTACGGATGGCATATCACTTTGGGCTCGCAATGCTCGCCCCTACGAGCGGCTTTAATAAATAGTATTGACTTGCCCGATTCGTTGCAACTTGTCTCGCAATGCTCGCCCCTACGAATACTTGCTCACCACTACGGACGACTGCTCAATCTGGGCTCGCAGTGCTTGCCCCTACAGATGACTGCTCAATCTGGGCTCGCAGTGCTCGCCCCTACGGGCGGCTTTAATACTCATTTATGTTTTTTAATTCTTGATAAACTAAATTGAGTGGAAAACCTACTATACTGAAAAAGTCTCCATCAATGTGCTTCACAAATTTTCCTGCATTTTCTTGGAGGGCATACCCTCCCGCCTTTCCAAATGGCTCTCTTTCATCTATATAGTCATTTATCTCTTTATCAGTAAGTTCTGAAAAAGTCACTTTTGAAACAGTAGCATCTAAATATACTTTTTTGCTACTCATTATACAAATACCTGTTATTACTTCGTGAGTTCTACCTGACATCTTTTTTAACATTTTATATGCAAGGTCTTTTGCTTCTCTAAATACCTTTTCATCTTTTAACAATAGTTTATACAAATTTGAACTGCCATATTTTTTTTCTAAATCTCTCTCAGGTTTGCCCATTATGACGCCATCTAAAACTACTGCCGTGTCCCCTGCTATGACTATAGAAGAAGTATTATTTTCTAAAACCTTTTTTGCTTTTTCATACGAAATTTTTTTTATTACTTCTATTGCAGGGAGGTCATAACTAAAATCTTCTTCTATATCAGGAACTTCAACATCAAATTTATATCCAAGTTTTGATAAAATTTCTCTTCTCCTAAAAGAGTTACTTGCAAGTATTATTTTCTTCATATCCGTCACTATAAATAAAAACAGCAAATTGCTGTTTTTTATTTGTAATTATTCTATTTAATTTATTCATTCTCTGAATTATTTTCACTATACTTCTCAATGTCAACATCCACTATATCTTCATCTTCTTCTTTTTTTGGTGCTTCTTCTAAGGCCTTCATACTGAGTGATATTTTTTTATCGTGTTCATTAAAATCAATTACTTTTACTTCTATCTCTTGCCCAATGGTAAGCACATCACTTGGTTTCTTTACTCTCTTCCAACTAATCTCTGATACATGTAAAAGTCCATCTATATCATCATTCAATGCTATGAATGCACCATAGTCAGTCATCCTTGCCACCTTCCCTTTTACAGTATTACCTATTGCATATTGTTCTCGTGCTAAAAGCCAAGGATTTTCATTTGGGAATTTTGCTGTGAGAGATATCTTGTCGCCATCAACTTCTCTAACTAACACTTTAATCTTATCTCCTACATTAAAGAGTTTTTTTGGATTCTTCATTTTCCCCCAGCCAATTTCACTTATGTGAAGTAAACCAGAAACTCCACCTAAGTCAACAAAAACACCATAGTCAACTATGCTTTGAACTGTCCCTTCTATAACCATATCAGCTTTTATATTTTTAAGAGCTTCTTCTTTTTTCTTTTTCTCTTCATCTACAATAATCTTTTTTCTATCGGCTATACAACGACCCTTTTGTGGTTTAAATTCTGTTATATAGAACTCAAGTTCTTGTCCTATATACTTGTTTAAATCGTTTTCAACTTTATTTGATATAAGAGACTTAGGCATAAATACATTAACCATAGGTTCAACTTCAATAACTAAACCTCCATCATTTGCTCTTATAACTTTACCTTTTTTTATGCCGCCTTCTTCATATATTGCTTTCAATTTTTTATCAACATCTTCTTTGATAAGTTCTTTTCTTGATAGAACTACTTGTCCCTCTCCGTCATTTAATTTTTTAACTTTTACAGTTAATGAATCACCTACATTTACAAGTGTTCTTAAATCAACAGTTGGGTCATTTACAAAATCAGACCTTTTAACTATACCATCTGCTTTGTATCCTATGTTCAACACTAAAAAACTATCGGAAACACTAATAACTACACCTTCAATAATATCTCCAGGGTATATTTCCTTCATTGATTCCAATAACATCTGTTCAAAACTTTGCTCTTGCATTTAAAACTATCTCCTCTATTATTTCTTTTGGTGTAGAAGCACCAGTGCATATAACTAAACTTTTTATGTTTTTTAAATCAAGTTTATCAAAATCTTCTTTGCTTTCTATCATATAAGTATCATCACAATTTTTTTTTGAAATCTCATATAATTTTTTAGTATTAGAAGAGTTTTGGCTTCCTACTACTATAACAGCCTCAGCATTTTTTGATAACATATCGACTTCTTTTTGCCTATCACTAGTAACTGCACATATAGTCATTACACTTTTACAATTATAAAATAAATTTAATAAAATATCAACTAAAATTTTACTTTTTTCTATGTTTGCTGTAGTCTGAAACATTATAACTATCTTTTCATTTTTATCAAATTTTAACTTTTCTATATCTTCCTTACTGTTCACTACAGCTATATTATCTTTACCGTATGAAACTATACCTTTTACTTCAACATGATTCTTGTCACCTATTATTATAATTTTATATTGCATATCGGTATATTGCGAAACCAATCTGTGAATTTTTTTTACATAAGGACAAGTCAAGTCAATTATATAATTATTATTTTCTAAAAGTTTTTCATGTATCCTCTTCTCAACTCCATGAGTCCTAAGAATTACGGTGCTATCTTTTAAAGATAAAGCTTTTTCCTCATCTACAATTATAACTCCTCTTTCGCTATACTTTTTTATTACAATATCATTGTGTATTATCGCCCCTATGGAATATATAGGCTTTTTAATTTTTTTATCATTTACTATATCGTCTAACATGTCTATGGCTCTCTTTACCCCAAAACAAAAGCCTGCATTTTTTGCTACCACTATATCAATCATCTCTTTTTTCCATCCGCATATTCTATTATCTTATCAACTACTTGGTCCACACTCATATCACTACTATCTATATATAAGGCTTCAGGGACACATATAAGAGGGTTGTGTTCCCTATGTGTATCTCTATAATCTCTCTCTTCAAGGTCTTTTTTTGTTTCAGCAAGTGTTGTTTTTATTCTTTTATTTATATTTTCTTCATATCTTCTTTTAGCTCTACAGTCAATATCTGCCGTCAAATACACTTTAAGATTTGCATCCTTTAAAACATTAGAGCCTATGTCTCTACCATCCATTACACAATTATACTCACTCGCTAATTTTCTCTGAATATCTATCAACTTACATCGCACTTCTTTTATGGTGCTACATTTTGATGCAGCATCACTTACAGCTTGAGTTCTTATTTTGTTATTTATATTTTCACCATTCAAAAAAACTGTCTGCTCTTCATCTATATACTTTATGTCAATGTCTATATCATCAAGTACTTTTATTATGCTCTCTTCATCTTCACAAGATATATTTTTATTTACTAAATAATACCCTAAAGCCCTATACATAGCTCCAGTATCAATATACATATATCCTAAATCTTTTGCCAAAAGTTTTGCCACTGTACTCTTTCCTGCTGATGATGGTCCATCAATTGCTATCTTATAACTCATATAAACTCCTATACTCTTGTTATTTCTAAAACATCTTGAACATTTTTTATTTTATTTTTTATAGCTTCAAATTCTTCTCTATTTTTTATGGTAAGTTTTATATTGGTAATTGCTTTTTCATTTTTTATACTTCTTGATTCAAGTCCTGTTATTTCAACATTGTTATCATTTAACACTTTTGTCATATCAACTATTATGCCTTTTCTATTGTTGCTTATTATACGGATTGTAACATCATACGAATTCTTTTTATTTTCATCCTCCTCCCACTGTGCTGGCATAATCCTACCTTTTTCTACTTCTGGGAGATTCATCATATTTTGACAATCTGTCCTATGTATAGTTATCCCTCTACCTCTTGTCACGAAACCCACTATTTCATCTCCAGGAACAGGGCTGCAACACTTTCCATATCTCACTGCAAGGTCTTTTACACCTTTTACTATTATTCCACCTTTCTTTACATTATTTTCACTATCAACTTTTGTATCTTTAGCACTGTTTATTATTTCTTCATCTGTTATTTCCTCCATGTGGTCCTTATCATATTGCTCTTTTAGTTTTGATACAAATTGACTCTCTTTTAATCCACCATGACCTATGGTAGCATATAAGTCTTCCAAATTGTTGCAAGTATATTTTTTACAAGCTTCTTTTATATATTCATCTTTCATCAAGTCTTCTTGTTTATATTTTTTAAACTTTATATACTTCTCAACTTGCTCTTTGCCTATGGCTATATTTTTTTCTCTATCTTCTTGTTTGAACCAATGAAGTATCTTGCTTCTCGCTTGTGCACTTTTTACAATTTTTAACCAATCTCTTGATGGCCCATTTGAATTTCCTGAAGTTATAATGCTTATTCTATCTCCATTTTGAATCACATAATCTATTGGAACTAAAACTTCATTAACCTTAGCACCCACCATTTTATTTCCTACTGCCGAATGTATCATATATGCAAAATCTATAGGAGTTGAACCGTATGGCAAGGTTATAACATCTCCTTCTGGTGTAAAGCAAAATACTTTTTCAGTAAATACATCAAGGTCACTCTTTACAAAATCAAGAAAGTCTTTTGAATTATTTTCTTCCCTATTCGCTTCCAATATATCTTTAAGCCAATTCATCTGATTTAACTCTGATATATTTTCTGTCTTATTGCTTCCTCCACTCTCTTTATATAGCCAATGTGCCGCTATACCATATTCTGCAACTCTATGCATTTCATAAGTTCTTATTTGTATCTCAAAAGGTATATTCTCTTTTCCAAAAACAGTAGTGTGTAACGAACGATAATCGTTTGGCTTTGGCATAGCTATATAATCTTTGAATCTTCCTGGTATAGGAGTGTAATACTCATGTATAATTCCAAGAGCCGCATAACAATCTTTTACATCATTTACTAATATCCTTATTGCAAATAAATCATATATCTCATCTATACTTTTTTTCTTATTTACCATCTTTTTATAAATACTAAATAAGTTTTTAACACGGCCATAAACTTCTACTTTAATATCCGCTTCATCCATTTTCTCTTTTACAAAAGTAGTTACATGATTTATAAATTTCTCTCTACTATCTTTTCTTACCTTAATACTCTTTTGAAGTTCATTATATTCTTTTGGTTTTAAATACCTAAGGGACAAATCATCCATCTCGGTTTTAATTCTGCTTATACCAAGCCTATTTGCTATAGGACTATATATTTCAAGTGTCTCTAAAGATTTTTCTTTTTGCTTTTCTCTCGTCTGATATTCAAGTGTTCTTAAATTATGTAACCTATCTGCGAGTTTCACAATAATAACTCTTATATCTTTTGACATGGCGAGAAACATATGTCTTAAATTCTCTGCTTGTTGTTCCACTTTGTCATTAACAAGACTTAGCTCTGTAAGTTTTGTAACACCACTTACTAACTTCCCTATATCAACAGAAAAATCTTTTTCAAGGTCTTCCAATTTATAACCTGTGTCTTCTATTGTATCATGAAGTAACCCTGCTATTATAGTTTCTAAATCCATATGTAGTTTAGATAAAATAATGGCAACATTTAAGGGGTGGATAATATATTCTTCTCCACTCCTTCTCTTTTGTCCATTATGTAATTTATCAGCAGTGACATATGCTTTATATAAAAAATCAAAATCAGCATCTGGCATATAACTTTTTATGTTTTCTACCAGCGTGTTATATAAAGTTTGTTTATCGACTACATCTTTCCTCTGTTCAGTTGTAACTATATTTTCATCTTCCATATACTAAAATTTTAATACATTAATTCCTATCTTATCATCTAACTTTCTATCAACAACTCCCTCATATGTAGTTATAAAAATTTCTGCAGTGGCACTTATAATACACTTGAGTAAATGTCCACCTCTATATTCTCCTTTTTCATTTCCACAACCTATGTGAATATGAATAAAAGGCTCACCATTTAACATTGTTATATTCCCATGTATATTTGCTATTTCAAATCTTCCTTTATATTCTGTTGGTTCATATTGATTGGTATTGGGATTCCTAACACCTATTGTAACATCGTCAGTTGCACCAAGACCATTAACCTCTGCAAGTGCTATTTTCTCACACTCTGCAATTTTTTTTATAGATTCCATTATCTCTTCACCCACTTCAAGCCTCATTATATAAGTATTTCCAAATTTTTTATATTCCATATACTCTCCTCTTTTATAAATTTTTTTACAATTAACCAAATAACATTTTAATTTTTTATTATATCACATTTCTTATTATTTATTAAGAAAAATATATATTTTCTTTTTAATGGTAAATTCTTATTTTAAATTCCGTTTTTTAAATAAATATGCATTTTAGTCTA
>CAMJKC010000053.1 GCA_946406305.1 uncultured Lachnospiraceae bacterium | reverse complement strand
AATATGCCATATTACTTTCATTTTCAGTATATAGTATATGCTCTTTTTCATCTTCAGTGAAATTTTTATTTAAGAACTCGTTATTTAAGTAATATCTAATCTTTGAATTCTTATAATTACATATACCTTCTCCAAATTCTCTCACATCTATTATATCTTTTGTAATCACAAAAATTTTATTATTCTCTTCATCTATATCATATATTTTCCATTTTAATTTTTCGTCACTTGCTATAACTTTTCCTATTTCTATCTCTTCCCCAACAGATAAATTTGATATGCCGTTTGCATAAATTAAACTAATTTTGCTTTGATACAAAAAACTCATAATAAATGAAACATTTATTATTACACTCAATAAAATATATAATTTTTTATTCTTATTCCACATATGGTATATAACCTTCTTTCATAAGTGCTTCTTTACCTTTTTCTGAAACTATATAATCATATATTTTTTTTGCTGGAGAATTCAAATCTGTATCTTTTTTCATAGCCACATAAAAATTATTTAAAAGTGGATATTTCCCATCTCTTATACTTTCATCATCTACACTCACTCCATCTATTTTTAAAAATTTTATATCATTTTTGTAATTCACATTTTTTACATAATGATACACATCATATCCTATAGCATTATCTTGATTGCTATATGGAGCCACATATCTAATATCTCTTTCTTCATATTCATCATATTCGTCATATAAAAGTGAATCTATCGGTTTATCACCTTCCATCAAAAGATTTAAAAACATTGTTTGTGTTGCACTTTCATATGGCCTTTGAAAAGCTTTTATAGCTTTATCATCTCCACCAAGTTGTTTCCAATTATTAATTTCACCTGTATATATTTTTTTTAACTCATCTCTTGTCAAATTACTAACTTTATTATCTTTGTTTACAAAAAATGCTAAAGCATCAACTCCTATAGGAGTTATAATTAGGTTTGATTTTTCTTTTTCAATAATTGTCTTTATTTCATTTTCTGCATCATAGACAATAATTAAGTCAGTAGTGCCAGCAATAAGTTTCTCCCAAGCATCATCCGTAGCCGTTGAAGTCCTTGTATTATTCTGAGAAATCACTATGTCTTCTCCCAATATCTCGGACCTAACTCTTGCAATAAAAGGCAATAATGCAAATGAGCCTTCAACTTTTGGATAATTATAAACTGCAATATCTGTATTACCTTGCTCTTTATTAAAATTATCTTCTTCATACTGTGAATATGTTTCATTTATTATAGAGTCATCATCTTCGACCTCTTCATCATTAGAATTATCTTCTAAATCTTTTTTACTATTTTCAACACTACTCACTACTTCTTGCAAATGAATTTTTTTTGCATACCCTGTCTTACCTTCCAATATTACTTCTGCAAAATCAATACTTTCATATTTTACATTGACAAACAATATATCTCCATAAGTCACTCTCTTAAGTATATTAGATGTTGCACTTGGTTTTTCTCTTATATTTAAAACATCACATATAACTTTATACTCTTTATACTCAGGCTCTTCTTTTTTACAAGAAAATAAAAACAATGTTAAGAATAAAATAAAAAATGTTTTTCTCATAATTAACCCCTATAATTTTTTATAGTTATGATTGGTCTAAGTCCTATATTAAATTTGAAAAACGAATCACTTGAAGTAAGTTCTCTATCATATATTCTATCTATATCTCTTGATTCACCCGTAGAATAAATTCTCACTGTATTTTTTTGTAATCTATGTGGTGACAAAACATAATTCCTTATTGAATTATTAAAGGGGTCATCAGTATTTTCTTTAAAATAATTATAGTAAATATTCCAATCTCCAATCTTCATTCTCAAAAACTTTATAATATTTTTATTGTCTTTTGCTTTTGATACTTCGTATAAACTTGGAATATATACTTTATATTCTTTTGATTTATTATAACTCTTCTCTATTATCAGTTCTTTTTCTTCCTCTGAAAAGGCATTCTCATAAAATGTTGTATTCAAATATTCTACAATTTTATATTCATTATCATAATACTCTAAATCATCATAGTTTAACAAATCAATACAGTAAAAAGACATAAGAGTTATATAATCTTCATTTTTATCTAATATACAATAATAGTTGTCTATTTTTTTTGATATGTTATTTTTAACAAAACTTTTTCCAAATTTTACTACATCTCCTACTTCTGCATCACTTATATTTTCTACTACTTTGTAATCGTCTAATGCACTTTCTATATCATTAGTATAAGAATAAATTTCTCGCTCATCTGTAACTATATCTTCAGGTTTATTTTTTTTCAAATATTCTGTATTTTTTGTAATTGCTACTCCTATTGCTTTTGTATAACCTTTTATAGAGTTTAATATTTCTCCCCTAAATATTAAAATAGGAAGTAAAATCATACATAATATGATTATTTTTATATATTTCGCATCAATTTTTTTTATAATAACATTTTCAAAAAATAATACTGACAAATAATCAATTATGATAATTGCTATATGAATTATAGTTATTAAAACTATAGAATGTATCATATACTTTGTTTCGTTTAAACTGATTAAAACCATAATAGTAAAAGTTATTACGACGAACATAGTTACAAAAAAAGTATGCTTAAGTAGATTTTCAATTATTTTTTTTATACTTCTATCACTTTTCTTATATTCATCTATATATGTCGTTATAAAAAACATTTCAAAGGCTGCTAGTAAAGCATAATAACTGATCGTAAATACAAGTAAGGCAGTTAGATTAACTAAAAATAAATTTTCCTTATAGTACTCATATGAATCAACATAATAATTACACCATACATATAAAACAGAGGCTACGAAAACAATTAAATAAAATAATAATGTTTTCTTTATTAAGTCTGCTCTCTTTAAGCCTTTTAAAAATTGATACATAATAACTCTATTACTCATCCACAATATGAGTAATAATATTGAAAAACCATCAGTTTCATTACTATTTTTTATTAGACATAAAAAAACTGTTAGCACTTGAAACAATGCTACAGCAAAAAATATTTTATTTTTTTCTAATTTTTCAAAGTTAAACACCATTAAATCACATTTTATTATTTTTTTATAGCCTCTACCATATTCAATTTATATTCAAAATTTTTCTTGCTCTCTTCTGCTATTGTTTGTAAAACTATTCCCATAAAAAATGTAATCACTGCCACTGCAAAAAATATACTACAAACTACTAAAGTTGGAATTCTTGGAACTAAATTAGTTTTAATATATGTTATAAATACTGGAATAAAAAATGCTATGGATAAAATTAAAAATACTAAACTCACTTTTGTAAATAGAGAAAAAGGTTTATTATTTTTATATAATTTAATTATTGTCCATATAACTTTTATTCCATCACCATATGTATTTAGTTTTGACACACTCCCTTCAGGCCTATCTTTATAATTTATAATTTCATTGTCTATATTCATATTATATTGAAGGGCATGGATAGTCATCTCTGTTTCTACTTCAAATCCCTTTGACAATATTGGACATGTTTTCACAAAATTGTAACTCATAGCCCTATACCCTGTCATTATGTCTTTTATATTTGTCTTGAATATACTATTTATAAAAAACCTAACAATATTATTTCCGAAATTGTGAAAAGGTCTTTTATTTTCACTATAATATGTTGACGATAACCTATCGCCTATAACCATATCTACATTCTTATTTTTTATTGGACTTATTAATTTATCTAAATCATTTACATCATAAGTATCATCTGCATCTACCAAAACATATATATTAGCATTTATCTCTCTAAACATTCTCCTTATGACATTGCCTTTACCTTGTTTATATTCATTCTTTATGACAAGTTTATTTTTATATTCGTCCTTTTCTAACAAACTATTCAATATCTTTAATGTATTGTCCGTAGAATTATTATTATATACAAATACTTTATCATTACTACTTACTTTATTCAAAAAATCTAAAACAACTTTTTTTATTGTTAATTCTTCATTATATGCTGGAATGAGTATCGCTACATCAATCATTATTTTACCTCTTTCAATACATTCTTTAGATATTTACCAGTCCACGAATTTTTATTTTTTATAATTTCTTCAGGAGTCCCAACTGCCACTATCTCTCCTCCTTTATCTCCACTCTCTGGCCCCAAATCAATTATATAATCTGCAGTTTTTATAACATCAAGATTATGCTCTATCACTACTACAGTATTGTTTTTATCTACAAGTTTTCTAAGTATATCTACAAGTTTGTGAACATCATAAAAATGAAGTCCTGTCGTTGGCTCATCTAAAATATATATCGTTTTACCGGTTGACCTCTTTGACAACTCGGTAGCAAGTTTTATTCTCTGTGCCTCTCCACCACTTAATTCTGTCGATGGCTGTCCAAGCTTTATATATGAAAGCCCTACATCTCTCATTGTTGATAAATATCTATATATATTTGGTATGTTTTCAAAAAATACACAAGCTTCATCTACTGTCATATCAAGAACATCAAATATATTTTTTCCTTTATACTTTACTTCAAGAGTTTCTCTATTATATTTCTTTCCGTGACACACTTCGCAAGGAACATATACATCTGGTAAAAATCTCATCTCTATCTTTACTATGCCATCGCCTTGACAAGCTTCACATCTTCCACCTTTTTTATTAAATGAAAACCTTCCTTTGTCATAGCCTCTCTCTCTTGCATCCTTTGTACTCGCAAATAAATCTCTTATTAAATCATAAACACCAGTGTATGTAGCAGGATTACTCCTTGGAGTCTTACCTATAGGACTTTGGTCTATCATTATAACTTTATCTAATTTATCAACCCCTATAATCTTACTATGTTTCCCTGGTATTGTCCTCGCTTTGTTTAAACTTTTTGCAAGTGACTTGTATAATATCTCATTTATTAAACTACTCTTTCCACTTCCAGATACTCCTGTCACACAAGTAAATGTTGAGAGTGGTATATCTACATCAATGTTTTTTAAATTATTTTCTCTTGCATTTTTAATTGTAATAAAATCTAATGGTTCTCTTCTCTTTTCTGGAATAGGTATTTTTAATTCACCCCTTAGATATTTTCCAGTTATACTATTTTTTGACTTACATATATCTTCAACAGTCCCTGTCGCTATTACCTCTCCTCCATTTACTCCAGCAAATGGTCCTATGTCAACTATGTAATCTGCATTTCTCATCGTATCTTCATCATGCTCAACTACTATTACACTATTCCCAAGGTCTCTTAAATATTTTAATGTATTTATAAGTTTATCATTGTCTCTTTGATGGAGTCCTATTGATGGTTCGTCAAGTATATATGCTACTCCTACGAGCCCTGTTCCTATTTGTGTTGCAAGCCTTATCCTCTGTGATTCCCCACCACTTAAAGTAGCTGCCATTCTTGAAAATGATAAATATGATAGCCCTACATCTATCAAAAATTTTGTTCTGCTCTTTATCTCTTTTATAACCAAGTCGGCTATTTTTAATTTTGTTTCGTCTAATTTTAAATTTTCTATAAAATCATAAAACTCATCGATATGTAAATCTGTAGCCTCTGATATGTTTTTATCTCCAACAGTTACCGCAAGTGAAGTTTTTTTAAGCCTCTGCCCATGACACATAGGACAAGGAGATATAGTCATATAATTTTCATACTCTTGCTTCATAACATCTGTAGATTCATAATATCTCCTTTTGACATTTTCCATAAGCCCTTCAAAAGCAACTTCATAAGTTGTCTTGCTACTTGCCCATTGAGATTGGTATTTAACTTTTACAGTCTCTTCACCAGTCCCATATAACAAAATATTTTTTATTTTTTCCTTATAGTTTTTAAATGGTGTATCAAGATCAAAATTATATTTTTTACAAAGTGCTAATAGAAGTGCATTTGTATATGAACCTTCTTTATTGCATGACTGCCAACCTGGTACCACTATTGCACCTTCATTTATTGTTAAATTTTGATCTGGTATCATTAGGTCTAAATTAAACTCTTGCTTATAACCAAGCCCTGTGCATTCTGGACAAGCACCATATGAATTGTTAAAAGAAAAAGACCTTGGCTCTATTTCTTCTATACTTATACCACAGTCAGGGCAAGATAGACTTTGACTATAATTTATTGGCTTTCCATCTATAACATCAACTGTAAGTAATCCATTTGATAATTTGAATACTGACTCTATGCTATCTGTAAGTCTTTTTTCTATACCACTTTTTATAACTAATCTATCTACTACTATTTCTATATTATGTTTTATATTTTTATCAAGCTCTATATTTTCGCTAAGTTCATATAGGTTCCCATCAACCATTACCCTTACATAGCCAGACTTTTTTGCCGATTCAAATACTTTTTCATGTCTGCCTTTTTTTCCACGAACTACTGGGGCGAGTAAACTTATTTTTGTCCCTTCTTTTATTTTCATTATGCTATCTACTATTTCATCTACTGTCTGTTTTCTTATTTCTTTTCCACAATTAGGACAATGTGGAATTCCAACTCTTGCATATAGAAGTCTTAAATAATCATAAATCTCTGTCACAGTACCTACTGTTGACCTTGGATTTCTATTGGTAGATTTTTGATCTATAGATATGGCAGGCGATAAACCAGTTATACTCGTAACTTTAGGTTTTTCCATCTGACCTAAAAACTGCCTCGCATAAGAAGATAATGACTCCATGTATCTTCTTTGACCTTCTGCGAATATAGTATCAAATGCAAGACTACTTTTCCCACTACCAGAAACACCTGTAAGAACTACTAATTTATCTCTTGGTATATCAACATCAATATTTTTTAAATTATGCTCTGAAGCACCTCTAACTCTTATTATACTTGAGTCATTTCCCGTTTCTTTATTAATTCTTTTCATAATTTTATCAACTTTCTTCCTCAACAAAATATAATGGCCTATTTTTTAACTCTATATAGTTTTTTGATATATATATACCTATAACTCCTATGAATAAAAATTGCAAGCCTTGTAAAAATAACATAATAGATACCATAGATGGCCAACCTATAACTCTATCGCCATATATTATTGCTCTTATAACTACAAATAACATAGTTATAAAAGATATTATGCAACATATAATTCCTACTATTGAAGATACGAGAATTGGCATATTGCTAAAAGACAAAAGACCTTCAATAGAATAAAACAACAAATTTTTAAAACTCCATTTTGTATTTCCTTTATAACGGTTTACATTTTCAAATTCAATCCATTTTACTTTAAATCCAACATTGCAAAATAGCCCTTTGAAAAATCTATTTTTCTCCATATTTGACAAAATGGCATTTTTAAATTTAACACTCATCATACAAAAATCTCTCATACCATTTGGTATTTGAGTTTTTGACAACATATTAAAAATATTATAAAAACTATTTGAAAAAAATGACCTTATAATAGGTTCACCAACTCTATTTTTTCTTTTTGTCCCTACTGCCTCAAAACCTTCCTTCATAAATTTATACATATCTACAATAAAAATTGGAGGATCTTGCATATCACAATCCATTATGACCGCATAATCTCCAATACTTTTCTTTAAGCCAGCATATATAGCAGATTCTTTTCCAAAATTTTTAGAAAAAATAACATAAGATACATTTTTATACTGCTCACTAAGTTTTTTTATACACTTACTCGTATTATCTTTTGAACCATCATCAATGAAAATAATGTTTAAATTAACATCTCCTACCTTTTTAACTTCTGGCTC
Organism: uncultured Lachnospiraceae bacterium; assembly: GCA_946406305.1. GTDB lineage: Bacteria > Bacillota > Clostridia > Lachnospirales > Lachnospiraceae > UBA3633. The sequence continues at coordinate 2,256 of CAMJKC010000053.1, read as the reverse complement.
TAATTTCATTATTTCACTGTATATATGCTCTATGTTTTCTTCTTCATCCTTACAAGGAATGATAATATCTATACTTTCCATACAATAAACTATATCAAATTTTTCATTAAAAAACAATTTTATTTTTATATTTTATCATAATGTTTAATATTTATACAAATAATGCCAATTTTATGATATAATTTGTATTGTTAATCTTATAAACTATATGAAAAATATTTTCAAAATTTTTAAACTAAATTCAACTCAACTAATACTCGGAAGTTTTTTTGTAACGATACTTCTTGGGGCTATTTTGTTGTCACTTCCTGTTTCGAGCAAAACAAATAGTTTTACAGACTTCACAACTTGTATTTTCACTGCAACCTCTGCAATGTGTGTTACAGGTCTTATTTTAGTTGACACTGCAACCCATTGGTCATTTTTTGGGCAACTAATTATATTGATACTAATACAACTCGGTGGGCTTGGCATAATAGTTGTGGCATCTGTTATTACAATTTTCATTGGGCATAAGATAAATATATTTCAAAGAACTACATTACAAGAAGCACTATCCGTCCAAAAAGTTGGAGGGATTTTGAAACTGACAAAGTTCATATTAAGAGGAGTCATTTTTTTTGAATCAGTTGGTGCAATTTTTTTGTTTACAAATTTTATTAGAGAATTTGAATTAAAAAAAGCTATATGGTATTCTATTTTCCACTCAATATCAGCATTTTGTAATGCAGGATTTGATTTGATGGGCTTTAGGAGTCCTTTTTCTTCGCTCACATATTATCAAGCGAATGTTACAGTCAATATAACCATTATGTCGCTCATCATCATTGGTGGGTTGGGATTTACTGTATGGGATAACATTCATAAAAAAACTTTTAACTTTAAAAAATATTCTCTTCAAAGTAAGATTGTATTACTCACAACTTTTCTACTCATACTTATCCCATCAATATATTTCTATTTTTTTGAATATCACAATTTAGATGTGAAAACGAGAATTCTATCATCTATATTTCAATCTGTCACAACGAGGACTGCAGGTTTCAACACTACCGACTTTTCTTTGATGACAGAAGTCGGACAAGCCTTAAGCATAATACTTATGCTCATAGGTGGTTCACCTGGCTCTACGGCTGGTGGAATAAAAACAACAACTTTTGCAGTATTAATTATATCTACTATTGCAATTTTTAAAAAAGAAAATGAGGCACATATATTTGACAGAAGAATAGAAATTCAAATAGTAAAAAATGCTATAACAATATTTATGCTATATCTTACACTATTTGTATTGTCAAGCTTTGTAATATGTAAAATTGAAAACTCTTCACTTTTAAAAACCGCTTTTGAAGTTGCCTCTGCCCTCGGGACTGTTGGACTAACAGAAAATTTCACACCAAGTCTTTCAATTTATTCTAAAATTATTTTGATGTTTCTTATGCTCTTTGGTAGAGTCGGTGGGCTTACATTTATATATGCAATTATGCCAAACTTAAATAAACAAGTAGGTTACATTAAAGAAAATATAACTATTGGCTAAGGAGGATTTATGAAAAATATTTTAATTATAGGAATCGGAAATTTCGGATTTTATGTGGCTAAAGAATTAAATAAGCTAAATACCCAAATATTGGCTGTAGATAATAATGAAGAAAATCTTCAAAAGGTAGATGAGTATGTGTCAAAAACTTTAATTGGCAATAGCAAGGACTTAGATTTTTTAAGGACAATAGGAATAAATACTTTTGATGAATGTATAGTCTCAATTGGTGATGACTTTCAAGCCTCACTTGAAACAGTTTTAAATCTTAAAGAACTTGGAGCTAAAAAAATAACTGCAAGAGCATCAATGGAATCGCAAGAAAAACTTCTTTTAAAAATAGGGGCTGATTTGGTTGTGTATCCAGAAAAACAACTTGCAAAATGGACGGCATTACACTGTGGGACATCTTCTGTTTATGATTTTATGGACCTTGACAATGAATATGGGATATATGAAATACTTGTTCCTAATGAATGGATAGGAAAAACTCTCATAGACCTTGATTTCAGAAAAAAATTCAACATAAACATAGTAGGTATTAAAACCAAAAATAGAATACAAATGATACTCGGACCTAATTATATGTTTAAAGAAAATGAAAACTTAGTAATAATAGCAAAGGAAAAAGACGCCAATAATCTTTTTATTAAATAAATTTTTATAGAGTATAATTACTATGGGTTTATAAAGAAGCATAAGAATTAACCCCATAT
>CAMJKC010000052.1 GCA_946406305.1 uncultured Lachnospiraceae bacterium | reverse complement strand
TAGATACACAAGAGTTTGCAGATAGCAAGCAGACTGGTAATTCTAATAAATCTCAAGATGATTCTGTTATGGATGGATTTATGAATATACCAGAAGGTATAGATGATGAGGAATTACCTTTTAATTAATATTTAATTTAGGAGGGGAATATGCCTGAGACAGGTTTTGAAAGTAAGCAAGTAAAAGATAAAGATCAATTTGATAAAAAAGATAGAAAGTTTTTAGCTAAGAGGAAAAAACGAACTTGTGCATTTTGTACAAAAGGAGCTGCACCTATTAGCTATAAAGATGAAAAGACATTGAAGAAGTTTATTTCTGAAAGAGGAAAAATATTACCAAGAAGAATGACAGGGACTTGTCAAAAACATCAAAGAGAATTGGTGGTTGCTATAAAGAGAGCTAGACATGTTGCGATACTTCCATACACTATAGAATAATATTTATTATAAAAAGGTCTCTATTCAAATAGAGACTTTTTTTATAAAAATATAAACAAATATTAGAAAAAATGTTATAATTATAAGATTAGTGAGGGAGGGAATATGAAAACTCAATTAGTGATAATGGCCGCAGGTTTAGGCCAAAGATTTGGAGAAGGAATAAAACAATTAGCAAAAGTTGGGCCAAATGGAGAAATAATTATAGATTACTCTATAAAATATGCTATAGAGGCTGGATTTGATGAAGTTATATTTGTCATAAGAAAAGATATAGACAAACAGTTTAAAGAGATAATTGGCAATCGCATATCAGAAAAAGTAAATTGTAAATATGCATATCAAGAGCTTGATATGCTTCCTTCAGGATTTAAGGTAAAAGATGGCAGAGTAAAACCATACGGAACAGGGCACTGTATACTTTGTGCAAAAAAACTCATTGATAGTCCATTTTTAGTTATAAATGCAGATGATTATTATGGGAAAGAAGGCTTTGTTAAAATACATGATTTCTTGATAAATAATAATGACAATTCAAAAATTAGTATGGCGATGGCTGGTTTTATGATTGAGAATACTTTGTCAGATTTTGGGACCGTTACGAGAGGTGTATGTAAAAAAGATGATGAAGATTTTTTGATAAGTATAAAAGAAACTTATGAAATAAAAAAATATGGAAATATAATAAAAGGTCAAGATGAAAATGGTAAGGAATTAGAAATAGAAAAAGATAGCTTGGTCTCTATGAATATGTGGGGACTACCTGTAAGTTTTTTGGATAAGTTAGAGGACAGATTCATAGAATTTTTAAAAGAAAATAACGATAATATAAAAAGTGAATTTCTTCTTCCAATTATAATTGATGATATAATTAAAAGAAATGAAGGGACGGTAAAAGTATTAAAAACTCACGAAAGGTGGTTTGGACTTACATATAGTGAAGATAGGGAAGTGGTAATCAATGCCCTCAAAAATATAAAGGATGTTATATAATAAATGGATTTAAGTAAATTATTAAAACCAAATAATATTGCCATAGTAGGAATGAGTGAAGAAAAAGGATATGGAAAGAGCCTATATCAAAATATGATAAGTTTAGGGCAAGATGTTAAGAATGTCTATTTTGTAAATCCAAAAAAAGACAAAATACTTGATAAGAAATGTTATAAAAGTATTGTTGACATAGGGCTTGATATAGATTTGGCAATTATTTGTTCTAATAAAAATACAGTTATACCAATTTTAGAAGAAGGGAAAAAATGTAATCTAAAATCTGCAGTCATATATGCGAGTGGATTTTCTGAAACAGGGAAATGTGAAGATAAAATTTTTGAAGACAAACTTGTAGAAAAGGCAAAAGAGTTAGATATAGCACTTCTTGGACCTAATTGTGCAGGTTTTGTAAATTTTGTAAATAACATTGAAGCTTTTGGATTCCTAACAGAGAAAAGGGAGAGAAAAGGAAATATAGCTTTTGTATCTCACAGTGGGCAGTTCTGTTTATCAATGATGGATGATAATAGAATAAAGATGTCTTATGACATATCTTGTGGAAATGGAAGTGTTGTATCAATGGAAGATTTGTTTTTATATTTGGTAGAAGATGAAAATACAAAAGTTATTTCAGGATATGTTGAAGCAATAAATGATTATACAAAATTTGAGAATTTTTTGAATGCTGCGAAAAATAAAAATAAATTTGTCGTTCTACTAAAATCTGGTAAATCTAAAGAATCAATATCAATATCAAAAAGACACACAACTAATATAGATTCTGAAGATGGGTTAAATAAGTTTATCTCGTTATGTGAAAAGTATGGTGCGATAATAGTTGACGATTTTGAGGAATTATTATGTGCTACAAATTTACTATCTACAATTAAATATCTACCAAAAAACGATAATGTATGCTCAATGAATATGTCTGGCGGTGTGGCATGTTTAATGAGTGATGTAGGAAAGAAATATAATATAAGATATGAACAATTTAGTGAAGAAATAACAAATTATTTAAAAAGTCAAATGCCAGAATATGCAAGTGTAAATAATCCATTAGATATGACTATCACTATGGCATACGATACACTTCATTTTAAAAAAGTATTAGAGATGATATTAAAAGATGATAGTATAGGCATTATAGTAATAGGATATACATTGCTTCTAAAAATTGATGATGAGTGCATATATCATTTATATAGTGCATTAAAAGATATTTATGATGAAAATAAAATGATAAAACCAATTTGCCTTATACCTATATTTTCGTGCACCAGAAATTACGAATATCAAGAAAAATTAAGAGAGATAAACATTCCAATCTTATCTACACCAATATATGCATTTAGTGTAATAAAAAAATTATTTAACTCATTGTATTAATATGGATAAAAAGACAACTCTTCCAAAATTTGATATAAAAAATATTCATAGTAGAAAAAAAATAAAAAGTAATGCTAAAGAAAAAAATAGGAACATTATTTTTTTTGTTTTGATTTTATTTTTTTTAATGACAGCAGCTATTTTTTATATTTTAAATAAAAAATATTATGCATTTGATGTAATATACAAAAACTATATTGTAAGAAATGATAATTTGAGTCAAGGGTATGTAAAATATAAAAAAGTTGATGGTGGATTAGTCAGATATAGTAGCGATGGTATAAATTTTTACAATGATTCTAATGAAAATGTTTATAATTATTCATATAATTTTAAAAGTCCAATTTTTGTAAATGGTGGAGAGTTTTTTGCAGTAGCTGATAAAAACGGCATAGAAATAATGATATTTAATAGAATGGGTATAGTAGGTATAGCGAATACAAATTATCCAATTTCAAAAATAAAAATTTCAAATAGTGGATATGTCTATGCCCTATTAGGTCAAGGAGATATAAATTATATAACTGTGTTTGAAAAAAATGGTGACCCACTTGACATAACCATAAAAACTTTATTATCTGGAGACGGGATGCCGATTGATTTTGATATATCAAATGATGGAAAACAATTAGTTGTGAGTTATATATACATAGTTAAGAATGAATTAAAGACAAGAGTGATCTATTATAATTTTGGTGATATTGGTATAAAAGTCAGTGATAAGAGCATAGTAGGTGGTTTTGATGAAGGATATAATGAAAAATATATAGCCAGTGTAAATTTTCAAGGAGATGTATATTCTCAGTTTGTCTGTGAGGATGGGATATCATTTGTGTCTACAAAAGTATTAAGTAGTCCAACAATAGTATGTGAATATGCATATGATAAGACGATAAATTCTGTTGCCTTTGGAGAAAAATTTTTGGCAATAGTGTTAAATGATAATGACAAAAAAACAATGATAGTTTATGATAATTCAGGGAAAAAAATTTCGGAAACAACATTTGACTTTTTATACGATGATTTTTATATAGAGTCAGATTATATATATTTTATAAATAGAAACAGAGTCATAATATATAAAAAAAATGGGAAAGTAAAATTTGATTCAGAGTTTGAAGATAATATATATTATGTCGCAGCAAAAAAAAGTATCTTGTCAAATGAGTTCTTTTGTATGAATGATAATTATATAGAAATTATACTATTAAAATAGGGGTAAAAATGGTTAATAAAAAGATTTATCTTGATAATGCTTGCACTACGGCGGTAAAACCAGATAATGTAAAAAAAGTAATAAGAGAATATCTTGAAGATGGCATTACAAATATAAATAGGAGTAGTTATAAAAAATCAAATGAAATAGAAGAGAAGATATATGAAACAAGAGAAAGAATAAATAAATTTTTTAATGGAGAGACAGAAAAAAATGTGATATTTACAAAAAATATCACTGAAAGCCTAAATGTTGTTATAAAAGGTTTTTTAAAAGAAGGTGACCATGTTATTGTATCAGGTGTGGAACACAATGCGGTGATGAGGCCACTTGAGAGTTTAAAAAGTAAGAATATATCGTATGATATAGTAAAGTGTGATAAATATGGACAGGTAGAAATTTCAGATTTAAAGAATAAAATAAAAAATAATACAAAGATGATAATTATGACTGTCGCAAGTAATGTAAATGGAACAATAATTGATATTGAAAAGGTGGGGGAAGTAGCAAAAGAAAAAAATTTATTTTTTGTTGTTGATACGGCACAAGCGGCAGGAATTATAAATATTGATATGAAAAAATTTAATATTTCTTGTGTTACTTTTACAGGACATAAATCATTATATGGTCCACAGGGAATAGGTGGATTTGTTATAAATAGTGATATGGAAAGTAAAATGTCACCTTTAATTTATGGTGGGACAGGGAGTATAAGTGATAAATTAGTTATGCCGAATTTTTTGCCAGACAAATATGAGGCAGGAACTTTAAATTTGATTGGGATACTTGGCTTGAATGAAGGAATAAAGTTTATTGAAGCAAATGGCATTGAAAATATATATAATCATGAGATGGAAATAACAAAAATTTTTATTGATGGAATATTAAATATCGATAGTAAATATAAATGTAGTTTGATAGGTAAAGAAAATATAAATGGTAGAGTTGGTGTTGTTTCAATATGTAGTGAGATTATAGACAATGGAGAATTTGCTTATTTACTTGATGAAGAATATGGTATAATGGTGAGAGCTGGTCTTCATTGTGCACCTATAGCGCATAAGACTTTTGGGACTTATGATAAAGGGACAGTTAGATTTTCATTTTCATTTAACACAAAAGAAGAAGAAGTTAAGTATGCAATATCAGGAATAGAAAAAATTTTAAAAATTAAATTATGATTTAATGACTATGGAAGTAGATAATATTAAAAATGAAAATAAAACAATAAAAAATATTTCCTATATTGTCCTTCTAAAATAGTTTATTCTTGGAGATTCTGCATATCCACTTATTTGTAAGGAAGTTAACACATTAAAACATTTTTCAATAGGAAGTTTTGTTGCAATCATTATTTCCTCAATATGTTTTAAATCATATGTTAAGTTTTTAAATATTAGTTTTTCAAAATAGTCAAGTCTTTCTTCATCTTTTTCATTTATTGATAGTTTCTTGTCACATATTACTCCAAGTCTTTCATAGATATCTTCAATAGTTGTCATAATATATGCACCTTCTTTTATCAAATTATTTGTTCCTTCACTTAAGATATCTCCAATTCTTCCAGGTATAGCAAATATATCTTTTCCTTGCTCAAGGGCATATTCACAAGTTATGAGTGCTCCACTTTGTTTTTTTGCTTCTACTATTAAAATTATGTCAGAAAGACCAGATATTATTCTATTTCTTAATGGAAAATTATATGGTAAAGGCGGAGTATCAATCGGAAGTTCAGATATTATGCCACCACCAGTTTCTATAATTTGATTATAAATATTATAGTTATAAGAAGGGTAGCATATATTTACTCCACAACCTAATATTGCAAAAGTTTCTTTTTCTGCTTCAATTGAACCGAGGTGTGCACTGCTATCTATTCCAAGTGCAAGTCCACTAACGACTTGAATATCATTTAGCGATAGTGATTTTGCAATTGTTTTTGCTATTGAATTTCCATAATCGCTACAGTTCCTTGAACCGACTATTGCAACGGTTTTTTTATTTTCATCTGGCAAATTGCCAATTACATATAATTCCTTTGGAGGGTTATTGATATTTTTTAGTTTTTTAGGATAGTTTTCTTCATCAATTTTATATCTTTTTATAATATTTTTATATTCGTTTTTATGCATATATGTGTTCCTCAAGTCCTCTATAGTTTGCAGCTTCTGATAGATGCTTTTTTGTTATTTGTTCACAACTATCAAGGTCTGCAATAGTTCTTGCTACTCTAAGTAGCTTGTGATATGTTCTTGCTGATAATTTTTTTACATTAAATATTTGCTTTAAATAATCACTATCTTCTTTATTTAAAACACAATATTTTCTTATTTCATTAACTGTCATTTGCCCATTATATAAAATGTCTGTATAGTTTTTAAATCTTTCTTTTTGAATTTTTCTTGCCTCCATAACTCTTTTTCGTATTGATAATGAACTTTCATTTGGCATATTAAAGGCAATATCTGAATAATTTATAGAAGAAGCCTCTGCACAAATATCCATTCTCTCAAGTATTGGTTTACTTATTCCCCTTTGATATCTTTCTATTGCAACTTCGCTACACTTACATTTATTTCTATTTGGGTAGTGTCCGCAAGGGCAGAGGTTCATGGCACCTACGAGTAAAAAATTTGCAGGGTAGCTAAAACTCCCTTTTAATCTGTTAATTGTTATGTATTTATCTTCAAGAGGTTGCCTCAATGTTTCTATAGCTATTCTACTAAAAAGTGGCATTTCATCTAAAAATAGAACACCACAAGTAGCAAGAGAAATTTCACCAGGTCGTGGGTAAACTCCACCGCCAATAAGTGATGTAACGGAAATAGAGTGGTGTGGAGATCTAAAAGGCCTTTTTCTTACAAGAGTGCCACCTTTCACAAGTATTCCAGCAATTGAATTGACTTTTGTAATTTCTATCGCTTCATCTATAGTTAATTCTGGCATAATTGTAGGAATTCTTTTTGCTATCATAGTTTTTCCAGTTCCAGCAGGTCCACTAATGATAATATTATGGAAACCAGATACAGCGATTTCACATGCTCTTTTTAAGGCAACTTGACCATTTACATCTTTAAAATCAAGTTGGTAGTCATTATCTATAATTTCCTCTTTTCTCTCTGGCCTTTTTTTATTGTAAAATGTATTTTCATCTTTTATGATATCTATAAGTTCAGTTAAACTGTTTGATGAAATAATATCAATTCCCTCAATAACAAGGGCTTCTTGTTCATTATCTTTTGGGACTATGACACCTTTTATTCCTTCTTTTTTTAGTTGAGATACCATAGATAAGACACCTCTAACACCTATTATCTCTCCCGATAGATTTATTTCACCTAAAAAGGCATAATCGTCTATAATGCGATTATTTATCATTTCAAGAGATTTTAATATAGCGATTGCTATAGGCAAATCGTAACTTGTCCCATCTTTTCTTATATCTGCAGGAGAAATATTTATTGTTACTTTTTTTGCTGGAATATCTATATTTGAATTTTTGAGTGCTGTTCTAACTCTATCACCTGCTTCCTTTACACTACTTGATAAGTTGCCAACCATAGAAAAGTTTGGAAGCCCATTTGAACTATCTGCTTCAACATAAGTTAAAACACCATTTATACCCAATATACTACAACTAATGACTTTTGAATACATTCTGCTTTTTTATATTTGTGCAATTTTATTATAATATATATGTCAATAAATAATTCTAATTTAGTTATAAATTCAAAAATATTATTATAATTATTTTAGAAAAATGGTAATTAGTATTAAAACTTGACTAAAATTTTAATTTATTTTATAATTTATAAAAATTGTTAAGGAATAAGTGATTCCTTATTATTTTGTTGTATTGTATAAGTAAATATTTTAATGGAGTATATATGCCTTATAATTTTAAAGTAGTTGAAAAAAAATGGAATGATTTTTGGGAAAACAACAATATTAATGAAAATGATGGAAAAAAAGAGAAGTATTATTGTCTTGATATGTTTCCATATCCTTCAGGTTCTGGTCTTCATGTAGGCCATTGGAGAGGCTATGTTATTTCTGATGCCTTTTCAAGATATCAAATTTTAAAAGGTAAGTATGTTATACATCCTATGGGATTTGATGCATTTGGATTGCCTGCAGAAAATTATGCTATTAAAATGGGAATTCACCCAAGCATTACAACAAAACAAAATATTGATGTATTTAAAAAACAATTAAAACAGATATCTGCAGTGTATGATTGGGATATGGAGTTAAATACAACAGATCCAAATTATTATAAGTGGACACAATGGATTTTTGAAAAATTATTTGAGCATGGACTTGCATATGAAAAAGAATTTCCTATAAATTGGTGCCCTTCTTGTAAAACGGGTCTTGCTAATGAAGAAGTTGTTGATGGAAAATGTGAAAGATGTCATACTCCTGTAACTAAAAAAAATCTTAGACAATGGATGTTAAAAATTACAGAGTATGCTGAGAGACTTTTAGATGGTCTTGACAAACTTGATTGGCCTGAAAAAGTTAAAAAAATGCAAAGGGAATGGATTGGTAAAAGTTTTGGTGCTGAAATTGATTTTGCAGTTGAAGGAAGCAGCGAAAAAATAAAAGTATATACTACAAGACCAGACACATTATACGGTGCAACATTTTTAGTATTAGCACCTGAACATAATTTGGCACAGAAGATTGCTACAGAAGAAAATAGAGACGAAGTTTTAAAATATATTGAAAATTCAAAATTCAAATCTAATGTAGATAGAATGAGTGTATCAGACAAAGATAAAACTGGTGTATTCACAGGGTCTTATGCTATAAATCCTATAAACAATAAAAAAATACCTATTTGGATAGCGGACTATGTTCTTTCGGATTATGGAACAGGGGCCATTATGTGTGTGCCAGCTCACGATGAAAGAGATTTTGCTTTTGCTACAAAATTTTTGTTACCTATTGTTCAAGTTATATCAAAAGATGGAAAAGAAGAAAAATTAGATGCTGCATATACAGAACTAAAAGGTGTTATGATAAATAGTGGGGAATGGAATGGATTAGATGTAAGAGAATTAAAACTAAATGCACCTGTTTTATTAGAAGAAAAGAAAATAGGTAAAAAATGTATTAACTATAAATTAAGAGACTGGGTATTTTCAAGGCAGAGATATTGGGGAGAACCAATTCCAATAATACATTGTCCAAAATGTGGAAATGTGTTAGTAAAAGAAGAGGAGTTACCACTTGTATTACCAAATGTAGATTCATATGAGCCAACAGGGACAGGAGAATCTCCACTTGCTGGTATAGATGAATGGGTAAATTGTAAATGTCCAAAGTGTGGCAGTGATGCAAAAAGAGAAACAAACACTATGCCACAGTGGGCAGGTAGTTGTTGGTATTTTTTAAGATATGTAGATAAATATAATGATAAAGAACTAATAAGTAAAGAAAAAGCAGAAAAATATTTACCAGTTGATATGTATATAGGAGGAGTAGAGCATGCAGTTCTTCACCTTTTGTATTCAAGATTTTGGACTAAGTTTTTATACGATATAAAAGTGATACCTTTTGATGAGCCATTTTTAAAACTTTTTAATCAAGGTATGATACTTGGACCTAAAGGAATTAAAATGTCAAAATCTATAGGTAATGTAATTACTCCAGAATCAATAATAGAAAATTATGGATGTGACACACTTAGAATGTATGAATTATTTATAGGTCCTCCAGATATAGATGCAACTTGGGATGAAAATGGTATTGATGGTATATATAGATTTATAAATAAAGTATATAATTTGTTTGAAGAAAATATAAAAAGAGACACAAAGGAAACAGAAGAAAGTATATATATAAGAAATTCATTAGTTAAAATAGTAACTGATAGGATAGAGAGATTTAATTTTAATACTGTAATTTCTGGTTTAATGGAATATAATAATAAACTAATAGAACTTAGCAAAAAAGAAGGAGTTGATAAAGAAACTTTAAAAGTTTTTGCAA
>CAMJKC010000051.1 GCA_946406305.1 uncultured Lachnospiraceae bacterium | reverse complement strand
AGACGATGTTATGAATTATGGAAAAGGGGAAGTTCAACAATTTGTGCTTGGAAGCACTTGTCTTGATAGAAATAATTTAAAAGAAACAGTTATAAATATGAATGAAATAAAAACCAAACTACTATAACAACGATTAGGAGATTGAAATATGTCTTGTGACTATAAAAAAGTAGTATCTGATGTCGTTAGCGAGATAAGTAAAGCCTTAATGTCTATTGATGAAAAGAGTGTAGTAGCTTTAAAGGAAGAGATATTAAAAGCTGAGAAAGTTTATTTTGTGGCAGTAGGTAGAGTTATGTTGTCAATGCAATCAGCAGTAAAACGATTAGCTCATCTTGGTATAAGTGCTCATTATGTGGGAGAGATTACAGAGCCATGTTTTACAAATAAAGATTTATTAATTGTAGCTTCTGGTTCGGGGAGTTCAATATTTCCGTTAAACATAGCAAAAAAAGCGAGAGCTTTGGCAAGTGAGTGTAAGATAATTCACATTGGTTCAAATAATAATAGTGAAATGAAAAATATAGCAGACTTTATGGTTAGAATACCTGTGAGAACAAAGAATTATCTTGATGATGAGATAGATTCAGTTCAACCTATGACTTCGCTTTTTGAACAAACCACTTTATTGCTTATGGATATAATTGCAAAAATGATTATAGATGAAAAAAATATAAATATGAAAGACTTGTGGCAATATCATGCCAATCTTGAATGAGAGATGGAAAAGCAAAAGTTATTTAAAAAAATCGGAAGCTTGCAGCAACTATTATATGTTAGAGAGCTTGAATACCATAATGGTAGAGCAGATAAACTTCGTGTTTATGATGTAAAAAATGAAATGCTTAACTTTAAATGTATGATTGATAAATGTCTTGATATATCAGAACTTAGTTATAAAGGAGTTAATTTTAATTTTTTATCTAAACCAGGATTGCAAGGGCGAAATCATTATGATACTAATGGAGAGGAAGCTTTGCGAAGTATAATGGGAGGAATGTTTTTTACTGCTGGCTATGAAAATATTTGTGCTCCTTATACTACAAACAACAAAAATTATCCAATGCATGGAAGAATGAGAACTACTCCTTGTGAGAATTTATCGGCAGATTGCTATTATGAAAATGATAATTATAAAATAGTTATAAAAGGAGAAGCGAGAGAGGCGGAATTATTTGGTGAAAATATGCTTCTTCGTAGAAAAATAGAAACTTCTTTTGGAAGTAAAAAAATAATTTTAACCGATGAAGTTGAAAATCAAAGTTATAGAGATGAGCCGTTTTTAGTTTTATATCATATAAATTTTGGATTTCCGCTATTAGACACAGATACTGAAATTATAGCTCCGTCAAAGAGTGTCAAGGGAAGAGAAGATTATTCAGAAAACAAAAAAAGTAAATGGCAAATAATGGAAGAACCCATTGACAATGAAAAAGAATATTGCTTTTCACATGAGGTAATTTCAAATGCAAATAATTTTGTGACAGCAGGAATAGTTAATAACAAATTAAATTTAGGTTTTAAAATTACTTATGACAAGAAACATTTACCATACTTACTTGAATGGAAAAGCCTTATGTCAGGAGATTATGTAGTAGGATTAGAGCCGTCAAATGGTTATTTTGGCAGAGAGTATGAAGAAAGAAATAATAGTTTGCATATGCTTAAACCTTTTGAGAAAGAGAAAATAGTTTTAGAATTTGAAATACTTGATGGAAAGGACGATATTAATAATTTTAAGAATGAAATAAGGAGTATAGTTTATGAAGAGAAGTAAAATTAATGCAATAATAAAAGATTTTGAAAAGATGCTTTTTGAGTATAAGTTTAAGTTGCCACCATTTTTATCTTGGACACCAGAAGAATGGAAAACTAAGGGGCATGAATATGATGAAATTCGTGACAATGCATTAGGTTGGGATGTAACAGATTATGGAGAGGGGAATTTTGAGACAAAAGGTTTATCACTTATAACCATTAGGAATGGAAATGTTCATAATGACAAATATACAAAAACTTATGCTGAAAAAATAATGATGCTTTACTCAGGGCAAGTGTCACCAAACCACTTTCATTGGAAAAAAATGGAGGATATAATAAATAGAGGTGGTGGAGATATTGTGTTTAGGTTATGGAATGCAAATAGGGAAAATGAGGGCGAATTGCTTGATACAGATGTGCTCATATGTTCAGATGGCCGCAGGTATTATGTAAAAGCAGGAGAAGAAATAATATTAAAGCCAGGTGAAAGTTTATCTTTATATCCTTATTACTACCATGAGTTTTATATACCAAAGGATTCAGAAAAAGTCTTAATAGGTGAAGTATCAATGTGTAATGACGATAATACTGATAATAGATTTTACGAGCCGCTCGGTAGATATCCAACTATAGAAGAGGATGAACCTCCATATAGGTTATTATGTACTGAATATCCACCAGCAAAATAGTTATAAAAAATTTTGAAAGGAGTGGGAATATGAAAGATGAGTTTGCAGTTTCAATGGAACATATCTTTAAAACTTTTCCAGGTGTAAAAGCACTTGATGATGTCCAATTTAATGTAAAACCAGGTGAAGTTATGGCATTACTTGGTGAAAATGGTGCTGGGAAATCTACTCTAATGAAAATTTTATCTGGTGTATACACAAGAGATAAAGGGGACATATATATTTTTGGGAAAAAAATTGAGGGAAACTTAAACACTACAAAAGCCCAAAATTTAGGAATTGCTATTATACACCAAGAACTAAATATGTGTCAGCATTTAACAATAGCTGCAAATATGTTTCTCGGTAGAGAATTGATAAAGAATGGTGTTCTTGACAATAAGAGAATGAACGAATTGGCAAAAGCAGAGCTTGCAAAACTTGGAGCCAGTGATATTAACCCAGAAACTATAGTAGGCGACCTTCCAGTTGGAAGACAGCAAATGGTTGAGATTGCAAAAGCACTGCTTATGAATGCAAAAATATTGATAATGGATGAACCATCTTCGTCGCTATCTAATGCTGAAATTGAAGAAATGTTTCGTATTGTTAAAGAGCTTAGGAATATGGGAACTGCCATAGTTTACATAAGTCATAGGCTTCAAGAGCTACATCATATAGTTGATAGAGTGACTATCATGCGAGATGGCAAGTTTATAAAAGAAGGGAAGTTCAGTGATTTTACTATGGACCAAATAATATCTTATATGGTAGGCAGAGAGATTACTAATCAATTTCCAAGAGACGAAGTAAAGAGAGGTAAAAAAATACTTGAAGTTAGAAATGTTTATGCAGGCGATAGAGTAAAAGATGTAAGTTTTGATTTATATGAAGGAGAGGTTCTTGGTTTTGCAGGTTTAGTGCAAGCAGGTAGAACTGAAACGATGAGAGCAATATTTGGTGCAGACAAAAAAACAAGCGGAAAGATTATACTTGATGGAAAAGAAATAGAAATAAACTCGCCAGAAGATGCTATAAAAAATGGTATAGTTCTTGCACCAGAAGATAGAAAAAAAGAAGGTCTATGTACAAAACTTTCTATTAGGCAAAATATTTCTCTACCTAATTTAGATGAAGTATCAAGTAAGTTTGGGACAATAGACAAGACAAAAGAAGATGAGCTCATAAAGAAGGGATATGAGGCTTTAACTATAAAAATGTCAAGTTCAGAGGCTGCAGTTGAAAGTTTATCTGGTGGAAATCAGCAGAAGGTTGTAGTTTCAAAATGGCTTGCCAGAAATTCACGAGTTGTGATATTTGACGAACCGACAAGAGGAATAGATGTGGCTGCCAAAGTTGAAATATATCAAATTATAAACAAATTAAAAAAACAAGGAATTGGAGTTATAATTGTTTCATCAGAGTTGCCAGAGGTAATGGGAATATCAGATAGAATATTAGTTTTTTGTAACGGTAGAATTACAGGAGAAGTAGATGCGAGAAAAACTACAGAAGAAGAAATTATGACATATGCAACTAAATTTTATGATGCTAATTAGTAAATAGAAAGGGGATAAAAAAATGTATAAAAAGAGTCAGTTTAGAAGATTTATGTCTATTCCAGGTATGGCTTCAGCTCTTACTGCATTTATAGGAGTAATTTTGTTGATGATAATTTTTGGATTTATGAATCCAAATTTCTTATCAAAGACAAACTTGATGTCACTTGCAAGATCCATATGTCCCTATCTTCTTGTAGGCATAGGGCAAGGAATAGTTTGTATTACTGGGAATATAGACTTATCAATAGGTTCAGTCTTAGGTATGAGTGCAATGATTTCAGCAACTCTTATCTGTAATGGTGTTAATCCTATAGTAGCTATTATTATAGACATAATAGCATGCCTAATAGTTGGAGTGGTTAATGGAGTATTAGTAGGTAAATGTAAACTGCCTCCATTTATTGGAACTCTTGGAACAATGACAATATGTAGGGGGGTTGCACAATTAGTAAATAACAATTATAATACAGGTGACATAGGAACTGCACCACTTGCAAAAGCTGTTAGAGACATTTTCTACTATGGAAAAATTGGAGTTATATATTATGGAGTTATAGTAGCATTAATTGTTTGGTTTATATTTAACTATATAATGAATTACACAAAAACAGGTCGGCATATATATGCTATTGGGTCAAATGTAAATGCAGCACACTTATCTGGGGTAAATGTATTTAAAACTACAACTACTGCATATTTGATATCAGCATTTACTTCTTGTATAGCAGGTCTTATAACTATGGCAGCAGCAGGTATGGGGTCTATGCAAGCTGGGATGTCTTATGAGATGTATGGAGTTGCAGCAGCAGTTATAGGAGGCATTTCAACTCTTGGTGGTAGTGGGTTGCTTATAGGAGTTATACCAGGAGCTTCAGTATGGGCGATACTACAAAATGGACTTACTCTTGCCAATGTGCCCGTTGCCATGAGAAACATAATTATAGGTATAATAGTTGTAGCTTGTGTTCTTCTTGATATAATGAGAAGACTTGATGTAAAAGTTAAAAAAGAAAATAAGAAAGAATAAATTATAAATATAAAAAGAAAGATTAAAAAGTTTTACAAGTATAAAATAAGGCAGTTTTAAGACACTCAAAGATAAATACTTTAAATAAAATTTTTGAGAGGTCTTTAAAAATAAAATAAAAAAAAAGGAGAGAAAAAATGTTTAAAAAATTTTTATCTTTATCATTATCAGCTTTATTAGCATTTACATTAGTTGCTTGTGCTGGTAGTGGAAATCAAACAACAAGTACTGCAGTTTCAGATGAGGCTGCAGCAGAAACAGAAGCCAATAGTGGCGTTACAACAAAAGTTGCTTTAATTACTATGGACCAAATGGATGTTCATTGGGTTCGTTTGAAAGAAGCAGCTGAGAGTAGAGTTAGAAAATACAACTCAGAAGGAAATAACATAACAATGACTTGGCTCGCACCAGAGATAAAAGACAATCAACAACAAATTGAAAAAATCCAAAATGCTATATCTGACCAAGCAAAATACATAATCATAGCAGCAAACGATGCAACAAGTGCAAATAATGCATTAAAAGAAGCAAAGGATGCAGGAATCAAAATAATTTATGTAGATTCACCAGCAACAGAAGCAGGTTCTGCTACTTATGCTACTGACAATCGTCAAGGTGGTGTTCAAGCAGGTCAATATTTATTAGATGTATTGACAAAAGAAGGGGTAACAGAAGGCGAGATTGGTATAGTTGATGCTCAAGCAGGAGTTGATTCATGTCAAAAAAGATATGAAGGATTTGCTTCTGTATTTGAGGGGACAAATTTTACTTTAGGTGAGAGACAATATTCTGATGGTGATAATTCTAAAGCCCAAGAGTTAGCAAATACATTAATTGCTAATGGAGTTGTTGCTATCTATGGTACTAATGATGGTGCAACAAATGGTTCAGCTGCAGCAGTTGCTGATGCAAAAAACAATGGAAAAACTGTATATTGCGTAGGTTGGGATAAATCTGATAGTAATATTGCTCACGTTGAGGGTGGAGAGCTTCTTGCATTTATGGCTCAAAATCCTAACATAATGGGCGAAATGGCAATCGATGCAGTAGTTAAAATGGAAAAAGGCGAAAATTTAGGCGGAGCAGTTGAAGATACAGGAGTTTCAACTGTAGATGCTTCAAATGTAGCAAGTTTTAAATAAAATAAGGTCTATATTAAAAAAAAGCTGGGTTAATAATTTAACCCAGTTTTTTATTTGTTTATATATTTGATTAGTAATTTAATAAATTAAATACATTTTTCTTAATAATAAGACATTAATTCCTTTCAATGAAAAAGAGCAATATATGTATATTATAAGTTTATAAACCAAAATACATATTTTAAAAAATTAAATTTTGAATAAAAATTTATCTTTTAAATTTTTTAAAAATACTTTACAAAAAAATTAAGTGTGCTATAATAAAGTAATGAATTATAAAATGACTGTATATAAAACATTGCTTCTTATAACTCAAGTTGGCATAGCAATAATGGTTCCTATTTTTTTTATGCTGTTTATATCAGTTTTCATAAAAAATAAATTTGGTTTTGATATAGTTATAATAGCAATAGTTTTAGGTGTGATAGCAGGAGTGAGAAATGCATACTTACTTATCAAAGGTCATTTAAGAGAAGATTTAGAAGATTTTAACAAATAGTCAAGAGTGTAAGATAGTGATAAGTGAAGATGTAAAAATAGATATAAAAAGCATAGTAGTAGGAAGTGCCATTTTTAATATTTTGGTTTTAGTAGTATTGTTTTTAACATTTTGTTTTAAAAAAATATCTATTTATGACTTTTTAACTTTTTCAATAGGCATTATAATTGGATTTTCAATAACAATATTTATGGCAATACATATGGCAAATACTTTTGACAGAGCACTTTATTTCAACGATGAAAAAAATGCAAGGACTTTTTTGATAAAGAGGAATTTATTTAGATATACACTTATAGTAATAGTTGTATTGTTAGTTTCATGTTTATCAGCAAAGGTTGCAATGTTTATAATCGTAGGGATTTTCGGCTTAAAGTTTGGTGCTTACATGAATCCCATAATAAAAAAAATATTATATAAAAAAATATAGAGGAATAAATATGGGTATATTATTAGCAGGAGATATTTCAGAACAATTTATGATAAAAGGTGTGTTAAAGATGCCTTTTTTGTTTTTAGGACAAGAAGTATGGATTACAGATTCTATACTTTCTATGATACTTATATCTATCATCCTTATCATATTTGCAATAATATGCAATAAGATTATTAAAAAAGCAAAAGAGATACCTACAGGTATTCAAAATGTTGTAGAGTTAGTAGTAGAGATGATTGACAATATGGTAAAAGGAACTCTTGGCGATAATGCATATAGATTTAGAAATTATATAGGGACGATTTTTTTGTTCATACTTGTTGCAAATCTATCAGGGCTTTTGGGTCTTAGAGCACCAACAGCAGACTATGGGGTAACTCTTCCACTCGGTATATTCACATTTATAATAATACAATTTCAAGGGTTTAAAAATAGTGGAATCAACAACTTTTTAGATTTGTTTAAGCCAACCCCTATATTATTTCCAATAAACATTATAGGAGAAGTAACAACACCTATCACACTTAGCCTTCGTTTATTTGCAAACCTTTTATCAGGTGTAATAATAATGGGGCTTTGGTATGGTATGATTCCTGTAGTATTTAGATTTGGTATCCCTGCAGCACTTCATGCATATTGTGATTTGTTCAGTGGATGCATACAAGCATATGTATTTAGTATGCTAACTATGGTTTATGTAAGTCAAAAATTATAATAAATATAAAAATGGAGGATTTTAAAAAATGGGAATTTCAGGTATTGATTTTGTTCACGGATGTTCGGCAATAGGAGCTGGACTTGCACTTATTGCAGGTATAGGTCCTGGAGTTGGACAAGGTATAGCAGCAGGATATGGTGCTTCTGCAGTAGGTAGAAATCCAGGTGCGAGATCTGATATAACTTCAACTATGCTTCTTGGACAAGCTGTTGCAGAAACTACTGGTCTTTATGGTCTTGTAGTTGCAATCATACTTATGTTTGTAAAACCTTTTGATTAAATAATTGGGGGATAAGGGACAATGAGTGATTTGTCAAGAATAATTGGTTTTGATGCTCAATTAATATTTGACTCTATTATAACAGGAGTCAATGTGTTAGTATTATTTGCTCTTTTATCTTACTTATTATTTGACCCAATAAGAAAAGTATTATCTGATAGAACTGAAAGGATAAATAAAGAGCTTACAGATGCAGATAAAAAAATGAAAGAAGCTGAAAGTTTGAAACTTGAATATGAAAATAAATTAAAAGAAGTAAAATCTGAAGTGAGTAAGATGCTTGACGAAGCAAAGAAGAATGCAAATTTGTTGAGTGATGATATTGTAGCAAAAGCCAAAGATGAAGCAAAAGCAATAGTAGAAAGAGGACAAAAAGAAATAGAACTTGAAAAAGAAAAAGCTATTGATGAGCTTAAGAAAGAAGTTGTAAACATATCTACACTTATAGCAACAAAACTCATAAAGAAAAATATAAATGAGAAAGATGCGGATATTATGTTTAAAGAGACATTAGATCAAATAGGTGAGAAGACATGGCAAAATTAATTTCAAAAGTATATGGTGATGCACTTTTTTCATATGCATTAGAAAATAATTTAATAGAAAAAACTTATGAAGAAGCAATTGACATAAAGACAGTATTTACTGTTTCAAAAGAGTTAAATGAATTTTTAATGAACCCTATCATAAGCACTGAAGAAAAAAAGCAAACAATAAACGATTTGTTTTTAAATAAGGTGTGGGGTGGTACAATAAAAAATGTATTGTCATTTTTTAAACTCGACAATCTCATAAAAGGCAAAGATACAAAAATATTATCTTTTGTAAATATCATAATTGACAAAGGAAGAAGTAGGGACATAGTAGATATATTTGATTATTTTCTATCAAGAGTTAGAGAATATAAAAATATAGGTGTAGCAAAAGTTGTATCTGCATATGAATTAGATGACAAGAAAAAAAATGAGATAAACAAAAAATTAGTAGATACTACAAAATATGATGATTTTATAATAGATTATGTTGTTGATGAAAGTTTGATATCAGGGCTTAAAATAATAGTTGGAGATAAGGTATTAGACTCAAGTCTAAAATCTAAAATAGAAACATTAAGTAAAAACCTAAGAGGTGTTTAGTATGGCGAATTTGAGACCAGAAGAAATAAGTTCTATAATAAAAGAACAAATAAGTAAATATGGAGATAATTTAAATGTAGATGAAGTCGGTGTCGTTATGCAGGTGTCAGATGGCATTGCTCGTGTGCATGGACTAAAAAATGCTATGCAAGGGGAATTGCTTGAATTCCCAAACGAAGTGTATGGCATGATATTAAATCTTGAAGAAGACAATATAGGTTGCGTTTTACTTGGAGAAACTAATGAGATAAACGAAGGCGACAATGTAAAAAGAACTGGGAAAGTTGTATCTGTTCCAGTTGGAAATGGGATGATAGGTCGTGTAGTTAATGCTCTTGGTCAACCTATAGATGGCAAAGGACCTATAAAATCAGATAAGACAAGACCAATAGAAAGAATAGCTCATGGAGTTATTGATAGAAAATCAGTAGATACTCCTGTTCAAACTGGTATAAAAGCTATAGATGCTATGATACCTATAGGTCGTGGGCAAAGAGAGCTTATAATAGGAGACAGACAAACAGGAAAAACAGCTATTGCAATAGATGCAATCATAAATCAAAAAGGTCAAAATATGAAATGTATATATGTGGCTATTGGTCAAAAAGCATCTACTGTAGCAAATATAGTAAAAACTCTTGAAGATTATGGTGCTATGGATTACACAACTGTTGTAGCAGCTACAGCAAGTGATTTGGCGCCACTTCAATATATAGCACCATATGCAGGTTGTGCTATAGGTGAAGAGTGGATGGAAAGTGGAGAAGATGTATTGATAATTTATGACGATTTGAGTAAACATGCAGCAGCTTATAGAACACTTTCTTTACTTTTAAAGAGACCACCAGGGAGAGAGGCATATCCTGGAGATGTATTTTATTTACATTCAAGACTTCTTGAGCGAGCTTCAAAATTAAATGACGAACTCGGTGGTGGAAGTCTCACTGCAATACCAATAATAGAAACACAAGCAGGAGATGTATCTGCATATATACCTACAAATGTTATTTCTATAACAGATGGT
>CAMJKC010000050.1 GCA_946406305.1 uncultured Lachnospiraceae bacterium | reverse complement strand
ATCCATTATCTAAAACATCATTTAAAATGAATATATATGTTTCTTTATCAGTCATAGACCACATTTCTGGATGTTTTTTTATATCAAATTTTTCAGTTGTTGTTTCTATTTCTTTTGTGTCTTCTATACTTATAGTTGTTTCTTGACTAAATCCACTCTCTGTTATATATTCTCTTCCTTTAACTTCAATTTTTTCTTTTTTTTTGCAAGAAACTAATAATATACTAACTGAAAATAATAATATATATCTAAAATATTTATTCTTCATTTTTATTACCCCCTTACACTAAACTTAGGTGTCATATTTTGTTTGTTAGGATTAGGACTAATAATATACTTATACTCTCTTTTATCATTTCCAGAATTATGATTAACTATACTATTATTATTTCGTTTTCTTCCTATTCTATTACTCCATTTGAAATAATTAGTATTATTATCTTTCTTAAAACTTCCTTCCCACCCCAAATTACCATTTTTATCATACATCGTACAGTGTTTATCGCCCCACCCCCATGTATGATTAGTATCTATATACATCTCAACATGACCAGAAGTTGCTACTTCTATGGCATCATCTCCACTAAGTCTTGTTGTGTGCATTCTTCCCGTAAAAAAGTTATTTTTTTGAACTTTATCTACATTATCATCTATCCCATCAAAATCTTTTATATTTAAAAAATATTTAACTCACTACTGAAATTGTGCAAATCAAATATAAAAGCAAAATCACTACCAGATCCACTATTAAACTCATTTGTAGACATATAAATATGCCCACTAATTTTTTTTTCTTGTGGCATTCCAGTTATTTTACTAGCATTAAATAGATATTTATTTCTTAATTCATCAGCAATTACTTTTGCATTTTCTTCATTTAATTCAAATAAATTATTTATATAGCATTTATTACAATACAAATTATGCGTATTCTCAAACACCTCCCTATAGTCTTCAGATAAAGTTGTTATCTTATCAAAATCTATGTATGGATCATCAAAGTTCCCTGCAAACCCAAACTCCACATTCTCATCATCTATCCATACTTGTTTTTTGACCCAATTACTATAGAGGTGTTGGAATTTATGGTCTATATAAAAAACATTACAAAATGTATCTTCTAATACTTCTAGTGAATAGTAACCAATTAGTATCTTAAATTTATTATCCATAAATGTTGTATTAATATCATAACTTACTACAAGACTATCACTAATACCATTATAAAGTTTAACTCCATTATATTTAATTTTAAAATGTGATTTTGTTAATCCATAAGTGTTATCAATATATTTGTTGAGAACAACATCGGCATCTTTTTTAATTTTTTTAGATAAATTATTTATTTTGTATTTATAAAAATTATCTATAGTTAATACTTGATTAGTGTCAAAATTTTCTAATTCAGAATTAGCTTTTTTTATACCTATATACAAATATGATAATGTCAATATACAAAATATAATAATTATAAATAAAAAATAAACTGTTTTCTTTTTCATAATGCACCTACTTAAAATCAACTGTTAATACTTTTTTAGTTAAAATATAATAACTCTCGACATAATGTGGAAATTCCAAATATTCAGATGTGTCAATTAATTTTGTATGTGCTTGCTTATATTCATCAGCAAATACAGTAAATTTGAAAATTGCTTGATTTATGTTATATCTTTTTCCATTGAACTCTATTTTCCATATTCCATCTTCATCTTTAAAAATTGTCCCTTTAATCTTAAAATTAAACTTTTTTGCAATTATTTCTAATTTATCAGTTTTATCACTATCAATATAATTCGCAATTCCTTCTAACGCATTTTCATCATCAAGATATGTGTGCATACTATGTGCAATACATTGCATAAAATATGCTGGCATTTGAGATTGTACATTTGCAACACCTGCTTCAAGAGGCAAGTCAATATCAATATTTTTATTAATAAATGGTATATCTATATTTTTTTTATATCTACTTATTCTTTGATAAGGACGAGCGTTTTTATTAGTATTTAATATATTATCTATGCTTACTTTTTTTGCTTCAATCTTTTCACCATTTCTATCAAATGAATATGTGCATTTTCTCATTTGAGTAGTATGTAAATAAATATTTGATAATTCATTTATTAAACTATTCATTTCATAATTATTGGACTGATACATATTTGCAATATATTTTCTATAATCACCATCCATATATAATGTATTTTCACTATTACTCTGTCTACGTGAATATATGTTTTTATCTTTATTTTCAATGCTATACTCCGCTACTCTCCCATACTTAGTCCACTCACATTTTTCCATAGGAAGTTTAGGCACAAAGTCATCATCATTTACTACATTAAATATACATCTATATTTAGTTGCATTTGGATAATCAGCTTCTTCATCTTTATCAGTTAAATAATATGTGTTAGGTGCAGCATATGTATAGCAATATACATTATCTCTATTTCCTCCATATACGCCATATCCATTTAAGATATATGCACTTACTAAATTCGCTACTCCTGCTCCCATTGAGTGACCTGTTATCCAAAAGCATCTTTCTCTTCCAAATTTTCCATTATAATTTTTAATATAATTTTCAAGTACTTCTAATATTCTATTGGCTACTATATCAAAACCTGCATGATGGTATGTATGTGTCCAGTCATCATAACCATCTATAAAATGATTTAGTTCTTCTCTATACTGCATATCATAACCTAATTTTTGTAAGTCACCATCATAACCAAAATAATCTTTTCTTCCATTTTTATCTATCAGTTCCTTTATTCTTATATCCCCCATATCAAAGTCGCTGTCCCAGTCATCATCTTCTGCCGTGCCCCTTATTACTATTCCAATAACTGTTTTATCAAGTCCGTGATACTCTATGTTTTTATAACCTATAGCTACTCTTCCTTTGTGTGTATCTTTGTAACCCAAGTATATTTCATCTATATTATTATATTTTTTTCCTATGCCTTTATAATTTTTATCTTCCTCTGACTCTGGTATTCTTACTTTGACTATTTCATCTTCTTTTACTGAAAATTTATCATAAAAATACTCTTTATTTTCATCGCCTTCGCCGCCAGGCTCTCCCATATAGTAAGTCTTTACATCCTTAAACCCAAAATGCTCCATCATTTCTTTTACTTGCAAGTTATTAAAACTATCAATACTTATATTATCTATTTCTTCCTTACTATATAGTAATTTGCCATTATTTATATTTATCAAATTATTTGCAGACCTTAATTGAAGTCCACTATGCATAGATTGCCCTGAACCTTTCCTATATATGCTATTGGCATAAAGTAATGACATAGTTGATAATTCATCATAATACATTTTATTACTTAAAAAGAAATATCTATAGTCCATATTCATATCTACTTTTATGGCATCATTCCCAGTCATTCTTGTAGTATGCATTCTTCCTGTAAAATAATTATCTTTTGGCCTTTTATCATATGGTATATTAAGGGCTACTGGAACTTCTATTCCATTTTTTATTTCATATCCAAACCCATCTTCTAATCCATCAAAATCTGTATCTTTTAATACTGGATTGGATTTATACTTCCAAAGGCGGACTTGTAGTTTTGCGCTATCATTTCTCATTATTTATATTACTTCTGAATCTGTTTTGCCTTTAGCTCTACTCTCTGTTACTGCATCTATATTTAAATAATTTTCTTTATCTTCTTTCCTGTCACACGAATTGTCTTTATTATGGTCTTGTAAAAATTGCTGTCGTTCCTTATATATATTATATTTTACTTGTGCGAATGTGTCTTTTACAATATCTTTAACTTTAATCATCTATTTCTTTAAGCCAGCTTTGCAATACTGAAGCTCCAGTACAATCATAATAGTTACATAAATACTTTATATCGTTGTTTTGCAAATTAAACAAAATGTAATAAAAATTCGTATTATCTTTTTTTAAACCTATATGATTATATCTATCATTTACTAAATCAACATCATAATAGTATAACTTTACAGAAACTTCATTATCCCATATTAAACTTAGATTAAAATCTTTAATCTTATCAACATACTCGTCTCTAAGCATCTTTGATGTTTGTAGCCAATCATCTTTTGTTTCTCTATTAGATATTTTTTTATCTATACTATATAAATATAAATTATGTGTATTTTTACAAATGTCTTCTATCAAATTATCTAAAGAAGTAATTTTGCTAAAATCTATATATGGCTCATCTCCAACCCATCTTGCACCTTTTAATGCTCCTTTAAATTCTAGCTCCACATTCTCATCCTCTATACCTACCTGGTTTTTAACCCATTCACTATAGAGGTGTTGGAATTTCTTGTCATTTGATATAACTTGTTCAAAATTATCACTACAACTATATTTACCTGTGTTATACGCAATATAAAATGTTTCATCCATAATATCATCAAATTTAACAACATAGCGCCAACCATCATTTTTAATAATTCTTAATTTTTCAGATAATGAATCACCGAATTTATTTTTTATATACTCATTCAATATTTTATTGTACTTATCTTTATTAATTGCACTATCAATATCATCTTTTATATCATTAATTGTTAATTCAAAAATTGTAGATCGACCTGATTGAATATTCCACAATTCTATAAATAAATACGGACTTGAAAATAATAATAATATGAATATTATTGTTAATACAAATATCAACTTGCCTATTCCATCTTTCATATTATTACCTCACTATTTAAAATCAATTGTATTAATAATTTTTGTCAAAGTAAAATAACTTTCTATATAATGAGGATGTTCTATATACAATCCTCTTAAGTTCAATGGAACAAAACTGAAAAAACTTTTCCTTGCATAGTGAAACTTTTTAGGTAACCGCATTGTAAAAAAATCAAGCTTATTATTAACTTTTTTTCTATATCCTTTCTTGTCAACTTCATTCTCATAATCTGAATACTCATGCATCATCTCTGCAAGACTAGAAAACAAATATTGCGGAGATAACTTTTGTTCAAACTTATATTCTGTTCTTGTTAATGGTTGTGATATATGACTTCCATCAAAATTAAAATTTCGTGTTATGGTTTCACTTCCAAGATACTCTAATTTTTGAAATGGCATTGCCCACCTAAAAACTTCTTTACTTGGTTCATTACTGTATTTAGTTAAATCTAAACTAAAATCATTATTAAATGTATATGCTTCACTTCGCATATTTTCCTTATTATTGAATATATTGGAAAACGCTTTTGAAATCTCTCCTGGATTATCTGAGTTACCACAATATTCTGTTGCAAATTTATATAAATTATAGTTCCCTTGTATCTGTGGTCCATAATTTGGTTCTAATGTTATGCTTATATTTAGCTTACTTTGATTTGTCCAAAATGTGTTCCAAAAAGATTTCCCTGCCACCCTACCGTACTTCGTCCATCCACATCCTTTCATAGGAAGTTCTGGGACAAAATCATCACCATTTACTACATTAAATATACATCTATATTTAGTTGCATTTGGATAACCAGCTTCTTCATCCTTATCAGTTAAATAATATGTGTTAGGTGCAGCAAATGTATAGCAATATACATTATCTACATTCCCTCCACACTCACCATACACTAAACTTGCTGCTACAAGATTTGCTACTCCACCACCCATACTATGACCTGTGACCCAGAAACATATATCATTTTCAAAATTTGAGACGTATGCTGTAATATACTCGTTTAATACTTCCAGTATTCTATTTGATACTATATCAAATCCTGCGTGGTGGTAGTCCCAGATCCAGTCTGGATAACCATATGCAAAATGAGCAAGTTCAGTAGCATATTTTTTATCATACTTATCTAATATATTCTTGACCATATGAGTCCATTATGTTCATCTGGATGTTCATTCATTTTACTTATACTTTCAAGTTCTTCTTCTGGGAAATTATAATTAAATCTATAATCATCAAAATATACAGATAACCTTATTTTATTTGGGCTACCTAATAAGTCTACAATTTTATAATAATAATTATTCTTGATATTGTAAAAAAGGTCAATATAATTATCATTTACTTCAGTTATGTTCTTTAATTCTATTTTGTTTAAAAATAAATCATGTGTATTCTCAAACACTTCTCTATAGTCTTCAGATAAAGTAGTTATCTTATCAAAATCTATATATGGTTCTTCAAAGATCAATGTGAACCCAAACTCCACATTCTCATCTTCTATACCTACTTGTTTCTTTACCCATTCAGAGTATAGGTGTTGGAATTTCGGGTCAGTTGCAATATCAAAATCTCTTGTAAAAACTTTTTCAGTTTCACTTTCTACAAAAATTTTTTTATCATTACAAAATGGCATATGAATTACAAATTCAGAATCTGGATGCCACCCTTTTCGCTTACCAATATATTCACATTCTACAACTTCACTAACAACTGCTCCAAAATATTTATGTACCCATTCATCTGCAGTTTTTATATTAATATTTCTATACTGTTCTTCTTTAATCGTATCTTCTTTATTTATTTTATAATTGGCATATTTATATGTTAAAATATACTTAGTGAATTTAAACGGAAATAAGGGTTCTTTAAATATAATAGTAGATGCAAGCATCAAAAAAAATATTATAATCAAAACTATTAATGAAATCGTTTTCAGCATCTTTTTAACCATATTAATCACCTTTACTTAAAATCAAGAGTTGATATTTCTTCAGTTAATGTATAATAACTTTCAAGATAATGAGGACATTCTACACCATTAATTATTGGAGATCCTGTTGCAACCAATGACCATTTTGCTCCCCATGAATTAAAACCAAACCTCGATGTCAATAATATATATTGATTCTCTGATACATCTTGGTCTAAAAACTTTTTATTATTATTTTGTAATCTATATTCGCCTGTATCTTTATCTTTTATATAACTATGCATTGAATATGCAATACTCAACATTAAATATGCAGGCATTTGATTTTGTATATAATTACTCTTAAATAATCCTTTATGAAAATTATTTTTCTGATATGGCTTAGTATATTCAGCATAATATAATATATTTTCTTCTAAATCTTCTTTCGTTTTATATTTTATATCCGCTTTCCCTACTTTATTATCATATGTATAACTATCATTTCTCATATTATTTTTATCATCATACATTCCATCAAATGCAATAATTACAATATCTACAGCAGCTTTATTTGATTTATAATCATCAATTATGTAATTATAATGATGTTTATTTTGAATAGGCCCTATAAATTGTTTTAATGCTGGTTTAACATCGTTTTCTATACTTTTAATTGCCACCCTACCATATCGTGTCCAATTACATTCCTTCATAGGAACTTTAGTCACAAAATCATCACCATTTACTACATTAAATATACATCTATATTTAGTTGCATTTGGATAACCAGCTTCTTCATCCTTATCAGTTAAATAATATGTGTTAGGTGCAGCAAATGTATAGCAATATACATTATCTACATTCCCTCCACACTCACCATACACTAAACTTGCTGCTACAAGATTTGCTACTCCACCACCCATACTATGACCTGTGACCCAGAAACATATATCATTTTCAAAATTTGAGTCGTATGCTGTAATATACTCGTTTAATACTTCCAGTATTCTATTTGATACTATATCAAATCCAGCATGGTGGTAGTCCCAAATCCAGTCGGGATAGCCTCCTGCAAAATGTAAAAGTTCAGTAGCATATTTTTTATCATAGTTTAATATACCATTTAATAACTTGATATAGATTTTATCATAATTATCATCATAATTCTTTCTACCCCCAGCATAATTTAATTCGTCTCTTAGATCTAAATCCCCCATATCAAAATCACTATCCCAGTCATCATCTTCTGCAGTTCCTCTTATTACTATGCCTATGACTGTCTTATATAGTCCGTGATACTCTATATTTTTATATCCAAGTGCAACTTTACCTTTATGTGTGTCTTTATACCCCCTACATACATCTGCACCATCAGCCGCTTCATCTCCTTCTTCCCCCATATAATATGTCTTTACATCCTTAAACCCAAAATGCTCCATCATTTCTTTTACTTGCAAGTTATTAAAACTATCAATACTTATATTATCTATTTCTTCCTTACTATATAGTAATTTGCCATTATTTATATTTATCAAATTATTTGCAGACCTTAATTGAAGTCCACTATGCATAGATTGCCCTGAACCTTTCCTATATATGCTATTGGCATAAAGTAATGACATAGTTGATAATTCATCATAATACATTTTATTACTTAAAAAGAAATATCTATAGTCCATATTCATATCTACTTTTATGGCATCATTCCCAGTCATTCTTGTAGTATGCATTCTTCCTGTAAAATAATTATCTTTTGGCCTTTTATCATATGGTATATTAAGGGCTACTGGAACTTCTATTCCATTTTTTATTTCATATCCAAACCCATCTTCTAATCCATCAAAATCTGTATCTTTTAATACTGGATTGGATTTATACTTCCAAAGGCGGACTTGTAGTTTTGCGCTATCATTTCTCATTATTTATATTACTTCTGAATCTGTTTTGCCTTTAGCTCTACTCTCTGTTACTGCATCTATATTTAAATAATTTTCTTTATCTTCTTTCCTGTCACACGAATTGTCTTTATTATGGTCTTGTAAAAATTGCTGTCGTTCCTTATATATATTATATTTTACTTGTGCGAATGTGTCTTTTACAATATCTTTAACTTTAATCATCTATTTCTTTAAGCCAGCTTTGCAATACTGAAGCTCCAGTACAATCATAATAGTTACATAAATACTTTATATCGTTGTTTTGCAAATTAAACAAAATGTAATAAAAATTCGTATTATCTTTTTTTAAACCTATATGATTATATCTATCATTTACTAAATCAACATCATAATAGTATAACTTTACAGAAACTTCATTATCCCATATTAAACTTAGATTAAAATCTTTAATCTTATCAACATACTCGTCTCTAAGCATCTTTGATGTTTGTAGCCAATCATCTTTTGTTTCTCTATTAGATATTTTTTTATCTATACTATATAAATATAAATTATGTGTATTTTTACAAATGTCTTCTATCAAATTATCTAAAGAAGTAATTTTGCTAAAATCTATATATGGCTCATCTCCAACCCATCTTGCACCTTTTAATGCTCCTTTAAATTCTAGCTCCACATTCTCATCCTCTATACCTACCTGGTTTTTAACCCATTCACTATAGAGGTGTTGGAATTTCTTGTCATTTGATATAACTTGTTCAAAATTATCACTACAACTATATTTACCTGTGTTATACGCAATATAAAATGTTTCATCCATAATATCATCAAATTTAACAACATAGCGCCAACCATCATTTTTAATAATTCTTAATTTTTCAGATAATGAATCACCGAATTTATTTTTTATATACTCATTCAATATTTTATTGTACTTATCTTTATTAATTGCACTATCAATATCATCTTTTATATCATTAATTGTTAATTCAAAAATTGTAGATCGACCTGATTGAATATTCCACAATTCTATAAATAAATACGGACTTGAAAATAATAATAATATGAATATTATTGTTAATACAAATATCAACTTGCCTATTCCATCTTTCATATTATTACCTCACTATTTAAAATCAATTGTATTAATAATTTTTGTCAAAGTAAAATAACTTTCTATATAATGAGGATGTTCTATATACAATCCTCTTAAGTTCAATGGAACAAAACTGAAAAAACTTTTCCTTGCATAGTGAAACTTTTTAGGTAACCGCATTGTAAAAAAATCAAGCTTATTATTAACTTTTTTTCTATATCCTTTCTTGTCAACTTCATTCTCATAATCTGAATACTCATGCATCATCTCTGCAAGACTAGAAAACAAATATTGCGGAGATAACTTTTGTTCAAACTTATATTCTGTTCTTGTTAATGGTTGTGATATATGACTTCCATCAAAATTAAAATTTCGTGTTATGGTTTCACTTCCAAGATACTCTAATTTTTGAAATGGCATTGCCCACCTAAAAACTTCTTTACTTGGTTCATTACTGTATTTAGTTAAATCTAAACTAAAATCATTATTAAATGTATATGCTTCACTTCGCATATTTTCCTTATTATTGAATATATTGGAAAACGCTTTTGAAATCTCTCCTGGATTATCTGAGTTACCACAATATTCTGTTGCAAATTTATATAAATTATAGTTCCCTTGTATCTGTGGTCCATAATTTGGTTCTAATGTTATGCTTATATTTAGCTTACTTTGATTTGTCCAAAATGTGTTCCAAAAAGATTTCCCTGCCACCCTACCGTACTTCGTCCATCCACATCCTTTCATAGGAAGTTCTGGGACAAAATCATCACCATTTACTACATTAAATATACATCTATATTTAGTTGCATTTG
>CAMJKC010000049.1 GCA_946406305.1 uncultured Lachnospiraceae bacterium | reverse complement strand
CAAGAAATTTATGTTCAGGGAGTGTCAGACAACTTGACCCAAATGTTACAAAAAATAGATATGTGAGATTTTTTGCTTTTTCAATGATTGAAAATGATTATGAATTAGAAGACACATATGAAAAGCAGTTAGATTTTTTATCATCACAAGGTTTTGATGTTGTATATCATAAAAAGGTTGACAAAAATAATATTTCTGATACCATTAAATTTTTTGAAAAAGATATACTTGAGAATGATAATCCTTCAGATGGGCTAGTCCTAATGTTTAATGACATAGCTTATGGTAAGAGTCTTGGGCGGACAGCAAAGTTTCCAAGAAATGCAATTGCATTTAAGTGGAAAGATGAGACAGCAGAGACAACCCTTAGAGAAGTAGTTTGGTCACCAAGTAGAACTGGTCTTATAAACCCTGTGGCAGTATTTGATGCGGTGGAGCTTGAGGGGACTACAGTAAAAAGAGCTTCTCTTCACAATTTGTCAATTATGGAAGAGTTACAAATTGGAATAGGCGATAAAATAAAAGTATATAAAGCTAATATGATAATACCACAAATAGCAGAAAATATTACAAAGAGTAATAATTTAAAAATTATAAAAGAGTGTCCAATTTGTAAAAGTAAATTACATATACATAATGACAATGGAGTTAAAACATTACATTGTGAAAATCTATCTTGCCCAGTGAAACACATAAAGAGCTTTGAAAATTTTGTTTCAAAAAATTGTATGGACATAGATGGCATAAGCATTGCAACTATAGAAAAATTTATAGTGAACGGATATATAAAAGAATTTGCAGACCTTTACAAGTTAGATAGATATAAAAATGAAATAATAAATCTTGAAGGATTTGGAGAAAAGTCATACGACAATATAATAAATAGTATAAATAAAGAAAGAGAAGTTGATTGTTATAGATTTATTAATTCGCTTGGCATAAATGGCATAGGAACCGCGAATGCAAAAGTGTTATCAAAGTATTATAATGATGACTTATCTTCTATAATGAATGCAAAAATTGATGAACTCTGTGAAATAGATAGCATAGGACCAATACTTGCAGAAAATATATACAACTATTTAAATGACAAAAATAATAAGAAAATTATAGAAGATTTATTGAAGGAAGTGAAGATTAAAACTCATAAAAAAAATAGTAACTTAAAATTAGAGGGCTTAACATTTGTAATAACAGGAAATTTATTAGAGTATAACAATAGAGATGAACTTGTGAAAGAGATAGAAGAATTTGGAGGGAAGGTAAGTGGTTCTGTAAGTAGTAAGACAAATTATCTAATAAATAATGACATAAATAGTCAGTCTTCAAAAAATAAAACAGCAAAAAAATTAAATGTAAATATAATTACAGAAAAAATGTATAAGGAGATGATAAAATGAAATATGATATAGCTTTTCCAAACCTCGGGATATTTATAGAGACATTGAGGAACAATATACAGATAGGAAATTTCACAATAGCCTACTATGGAATTATAATTGCAGTTGCGATGTTAATAGGGTTTTTCGTAGTAGTTTATTTGGCGAAAATTACAAATCAAAACACAGAAAACTATTATGATTTATTTATTTATATAATAATATTTTCTATAATAGGTGCGAGAGCATATTATGTTATATTTAATTGGGACTACTATCAAATAAGACCATCACAAATTATGAATATAAGAGCAGGAGGTCTTGCTGTATATGGTGGAATAATAGCTTCTCTAATAGTTTTGTCTCTTTTTTGTTTAATAAAGAAACTTAATTTTTTTGAAGTTGCAGATACAGGAATTATAGGTTTAACAATAGGTCAAGTTATAGGAAGATTTGGTAACTTTTTTAATATGGAAGCGTTTGGAACATATACAAATGGTCCTTTTGCTATGAGGATGAGATATGACTTGCTTGATAAATCTTCTGTAGACCTTATTATGCTTACAAATAAAATAGAGGAAAATGGTTATGCCTATGTACAAGCTCATCCTACTTTCTTGTATGAGAGTTTTTTCAATTTATTGTTATTTATATTATTATTGGTATTGTTTAAAAAGTTTAAAAAATTCAACGGACAAATTTTAGCTACATATTTTATGGGGTATGGGGCAATTAGATTTTTTGTTGAAAGACTAAGAACAGATAGTTTGCTCATTCCAAACACTAATCTTCGTGTGTCACAAGTGTTATCAGCTTTACTATTTGTATTAGGAGTTGTGATGTATGTGTATAATTTGTCACATAAAAAAACAGTAAAAAAGGTTGAAGAATATAAAGTAGATGATATAGAAGAAAAAATAAATGATTTAAATGATGTAATTTTGAAAGAAGAAAAAGAAAATTTTTAAGTTGATTAAACTTAAGAAGAGCATTATTTATATTAAGGAGCAATATTTATGAAACTTGGAATTGTAGGGCTACCGAATGTAGGAAAGTCAACTTTGTTTAACTCAATAACAAAAGCAGGTGCAGAGTGTGCAAATTATCCTTTTTGTACTATAGAGCCTAATGTTGGAGTTGTTCCAATACCAGATGAAAGAGTGGATAAATTGGCAGAACTTTACAATAGTGAAAAAAAGACATATGCAACAATAGAATTTGTAGACATTGCAGGACTTGTAAAAGGTGCTTCAAAAGGAGAAGGGCTTGGAAATCAGTTTTTGGCAAATATTAGAGAAACAGATGCCATAGTGCATGTTGTTAGGTGTTTTGATGATGAAAATATAATTCATGTTGATGGCAGTGTTGACCCTATAAGAGATATTGAAGTTATAAATTTGGAATTAATATTTGCAGACCTCGATACAGTTGAAAAGAGGCTTTCTAAAGCAAAAAAACTTATGAATAATGATAAAACTGCAAAAGTTGAATATGATTTGTTAGAAAGGTTGAAATCTCATCTTGAAAATAATAAACTTGCAATTTCTTTTGAAGTTGGTAATGATGACGAAGAGAAAATAATAAGAGATATGAATCTTCTTACAAGTAAAAAAGTAATATTCGCTGCAAATGTATCAGAGAGTGATATAAAAGATGATGGAGAAAACAACAAATATGTAAAAAGTGTAAAAGAATATGCAAATAAAAACAATGCAGAAGTTTTTGTTTTATGTGCAAAGGTAGAAGAAGACATAGCAGCCTTAGATTCTTCAGAGCAAAAAGAGTTTTTGGAAGCACTTGGCTTAAAAGAATCAGGTTTAGATAAACTTATTAAAGCAAGTTATAGATTACTTAATTTAATGTCATATCTTACAGCAGGGGAGAAAGAGACAAGAGCATGGACTATAACGATAGGGACAAAAGCTCCTCAAGCTGCAGGTAAAATTCATTCCGATTTTGAGAGGGGATTTATAAAAGCAGAAGTTGTAAATTATGAAGATTTACTTGCTGCTGGAAATTTATCAAAAGCAAAAGAAAAAGGTGTAGTAAGGCTTGAAGGGAAAGACTACATAGTAAAAGATGGAGATGTAATGTTATTTAAGTTTAATGTGTAATGGCAAAGAAAAAAGTTAAGAGAGTAAAAAAGAATAATAAAAAAGAAAATGTCTTTTCAAAAATAATTTCAATAATAGTTTTAGTTTTTATTGCTATATTTTTGTTTTTATCAAATAGTGGCGGAGCAGGAATAGTTGGAGATTATATAAAAAAAATAGTCATCGCTCTATTTGGGAATATGGGAATGTTCTTTCCTATATTGTTTTTAGTGTATATTGCTTTTGTAGTAATAAATAATACGAATAGAAAAAATATTATATCTCTACTCTTACTATACATTTGTATAAATTCAATAGTTTCACTTACAGTAAATGGCAATATTTTTGATATGGACTTGACAAAGTTATTAAATGAGCAAGGAAGTATAGAAAGATTTGAAGAAGGTGAATTTTTGTCAGGGTGGCTATCAACTTTAGTATTATATGGTTTATATGAACCATTTGGAGACAAGGGAAGTATTTTGATACTTGTTATCGCCTCAATAATGTTGTTCCTAACAACTTTTAGTGTAGAGGTCATAGTCGTTTTAGTCAAATTTTTCACTTCAGTATTGTTTTTTATACCGAGGACAATAGTTAATTTGAGAAAGAATTTTGAGGAAGATTTAGAGATAGAACATAGTAATGAAGAAAAATTAGAAACTGCACTTAGTAGAATTAAAAAGAAAAATATGAAAGAGGACATGGAGACATTTGACAGTAGCACTTTAATTAAAGATTATGATAATAAAAATTTAATTGTGCCAAGTAAAAATATTTCTGATATAAAATTTTTTGAAAAAAATAAAATATTTAGTACCGATAGAATAAGAATAGATGCAAAAGATATTCAAGATAGATTTTTCAAAGTGGATGATATGAATAAATATGACAACTACAATCATTCACTTGATATGGATAAGGAAAAAATATTTAACGAGTTGAAAGATAAAAGCATAAATGAGATAATGCATAACAATAATGTAAAATCAGAAGATTTTTTCTATACAGATAACATAAATAGTTTTTCAAATAAAGATATAGAAATAGATGATACAGCGTTAGACTTTGTGGAAAAAGTTGACAAAGACACAAATATATATAAATATGACAAAGAAGAAGATAAAGAGGAAGATAAAGAAGATAAAGAAGAAAACAAAATAGAAGTTGATGATGTAAAGGGCGATTATGAAAAAAGTTATAATAGTGAAAAAATAAAAAACAAAGAATTACAAAAGAGTAGAGAAAATACAAAACCAAAATATATAAAAAATAAAGTGTATAGATTTCCACCAATTTCATACTTAAATAGAAACTCAAGTGCGAAAACTACTGATAAAAATTACTTAAACGATATGGCTCATGTTTTGCAAAATACTCTCGAGCAATTTGGAGTAGGTGCTACAGTGAGCAATGTAGTAGTTGGGCCTACAGTTACAAGGTTTGAAATTGTATTAAATGCAGGTGTAAAAGTAAATAAAATATTACAACTACAAGATGATATAAAGTTAGCAATGGCTGCTGTTGATATTCGTATAGAGGCACCAATACCAGGTAAATCTGCAATAGGTATAGAAGTTCCAAATAAAGAAACGATGCCAGTATTTTTAGGCGATATAATTTCAACGAAAGAATTTAAAGAAGCTAAATCAAAACTCACAGTGTGTATAGGTAGAGATATAGGAGGAAAGGTAATACTTTGTGATTTGCAGGAGATGCCACACTTGCTCGTTGCAGGAGCTACTGGAAGCGGAAAATCTGTTTGCATAAATTCAATAATAATGTCAATTATATATAAATCATCTCCAGAAGATGTTAGACTCATAATGGTTGACCCAAAAGTTGTAGAGCTTCAAATATATAATGATATTCCTCACTTATTAGTTCCAGTTATAACAGATGCAAATAAGGCGGCACAGGGGCTTAAATGGGCAGTGTCTGAAATGATGAGGAGATACAATTTAATTGTAGAAAAAAAGTTGAGAGATATAGACAGTTATAATAGTTTTATTGAAAGAGAAAATGAAAAAAAAGATGATGAAGAAAAATTAGAGAAACTTCCGAAGATAGTTATAATAATAGATGAGTTTGCAGATTTGATGATGGTAGCATCAAAAGAAGTAGAAGATGCAATATTTAGGATAGCACAGCTTGCAAGAGCTTGTGGAATATATTTGGTAATAGCAACACAGAGACCATCTGTAAATGTAATATCTGGTAGTATAAAAGCGAATGTGCCAGGCCGTATTGCGTTTGCTGTTTCAAGTGGTGTAGATAGTAAAACTATACTTGACCAATATGGAGCAGAAAAATTACTTGGCAAAGGTGATATGTTATATAGTCCAAGTGGAATTCCAAAACCTATAAGGGTTCAAGGTTGTTATGTATCAGACCAAGAGATAAAAAAGGTTGTTGACTTCATAAAAGTTCCAAATTATGATGAAGATATAAATTCAAAAATTAAAAATACAGTTTTGGGCTCATCTCAAAATTCAACGAGTGAAAGAGATAGTGATGAAAACGACCCTTACTTTGTTGATGCTGGCAAATTATGTATAGAGGCTAAAACTGCAAGTAGTGGTTTACTACAAAGAAAACTTCAAATTGGTTTCAATAGAGCGGCAAGAATTATAGACCAATTGGAAAATGCTGGAGTAGTAGGACCACAGGATGGTAAAAAGCCGAGAGAGATTCTTATGACTATGGAAGAGTTTATATCTAATTATGGAGAGTTAAATGAATAATTTAGAGATTAGAAAGATTGATATTTTAAAAAATATAGAATATGATTTAATTGTTGGAAGTGTTGATGACTTTAAAATTTCTTTGTTGTCATATGACAGTAGAAAGATAATTAAGAATTCAGCATTTGTCTGTATTGAGGGAGTTAATTTTGACACACACAATATTTTAAATGAGATTATAGAAAAAGGCTCTTCACTTATTGTAGTAAAAAAAGATGTAGAAAATGAAATTATAGACCTTGCAAAAGAAAAAAATGTAACTATTGTAAAAGTTGACAATACGAGAAGGGCATTGGCAATAATGTCAAAAAACTATTTTAGAAATCCAAGTGAGAAATTAAAGATTATAGGCATAACAGGGACTAAGGGAAAAACTACAACTGCATATATGATAAGAGAAATATTAAAAGATGCAGGAAAAAAAGTAGGAATTATAGGGACTATAGGAATTGAATATGATGATAGATTTATAAAGACAAATAATACTACACCAGAGAGTTTTTTACTTGAAAGTGTTTTTTATGACATGGTGAATAGTAATATTGAATATGTGGTTATGGAAGTTTCATCACAAAGTTTAAAATATGATAGGGTATATGGAATAGAGTTTTTGTATGGAATATTTACTAATATATCGCACGACCATATAGGGCCAAATGAACATGAAGATTTTGATGACTATCTAAATAGCAAATTGAAAATATTTAAAAATTCAAAAATTGCAGTTTTAAATATGGATGATATGTATTATGATATAGAAGAAGAATATTGTAAAAAATTGAATTTAAAAATATTAAGATTTTCAAATAAAAATATTAAAAGGAAATTGATTGATGATGATAATTTTTTAGGAACAAAATTTAGTTGTGACAAGTTTAATATAGATGTAGATATACCGATGCCTGGAGTGCATAATATTCAAAATGCAGTTATAGCAATAACTGTAGCAAAAGATATAGGTATAGATGATGAAATTATAAAAAATGCTCTATCAAAGGTAAAGGTTCCAGGAAGAGTTGAAATATTAAAAAAGACAAACGATATTACAATATTAGTTGACTATGCACATAATGAAGTTGGAACTTATGCACTTATAAATTCTATTAGGGAATATAATCCAAAAAGAGTTGTTGTAGTATTTGGATCAGGTGGTAATAGAGATGTAAAAAGGAGATATGGCATGGGGGAGGCAGTAGGTGAACTTGCAGATTTTGCAATAGTCACTGCAGACAATAGTAGATTTGAAAAAACTATAGATATAATAAATCAGATATTGGTAACACTTACAAAAAAACTTGATAAATATATAGTAATAGAAGATAGGAGGGAAGCTATAAGATATGCAATAAAAAATTATATTCCAGGTGATTTCATCTGTGTGATAGGAAAAGGACATGAAGATTATAACGATTTTATGGGAAAGAAAACACATTTTAGTGATAAGGAAGAAATACTAAAAATATTAAATGAGTAATAAACTATTTGCAAACATAATAATAGATATAACACATGAAGCGCTTGACAAACCTTTTACTTATGAAATTGGAGAAGAGTTAAAAGATGTTGTTAAAATTGGAGATAAAGTTGTGATACCTTTTGGCTCTGCTAATAGGGAAATAGAAGGATTTGTCATTAAGATTTTAAGTGTAGATGATGTAAATAAAAATTATGGTTTTTTAAATGGCGACTATAGCAAACTAAAAAAGATTATAAAAATTGCAGAAAAAAAAATTAGTTTAAATGATACATTGCTTAAAATGGCATTGTTTATGAGTGACGAATATGGTGCAACATTATCACAGTGCATAAAAACTGTTTTACCTATAAAGAGAGAAATTAGAAAAAATAAAAAGCAGATTGATGTAGTGACAAAGTATATAGAAGAAAATAAAAAAGAAGAAAACATTGTATTAAACGAAGAACAGACAAAAATTATAAATGATTTTAAAGAAAATTATTTAAATAATACTTATTCAAGTCACTTGATATATGGTGTTACAGGTTCTGGAAAGACAGAAGTTTATATAGAACTCATAAATGAAGTTATAAAAAAAGGTGGAAATGTAATTTTACTCATACCAGAGATTTCACTTACATATCAAACTATGACAAGGCTTAACAAAAGATTCGGCAATGAAGTAGCGATAATAAACTCTAAGATGTCAGATGGAGAAAAATACATACAGATGAAAAAATGTATTGATGGAATTGCAAAAATACTCGTAGGGCCAAGAAGTGCAATATTTGCTCCATTTGAAAATTTATCACTCATAGTGATTGATGAAGAAGATGACAAATCATACAAGTCAGAAAATACACCACGATACGATGCGATAGAAGTGGCAGAATATAGAGCAAAATTGCAAAATGCGACATTGATAAGATTATCTGCAACACCTAGAATTTCAACTTTCTATAATGCAAAAAATAATAAAGGAATAATACTCCATACAATAAAAAATAGGGCAAATGCAACTATGGCAACAGTAGATATTGTAGATATGAGAAAAGAATTCAAATATGGTAACAAGACAGTATTTTCAAAAAAACTATATGAAGAAATTGACAATACAATAAAAAGAGGAGAACAAGTATTATTATATATAAATAGAAGAGGAATAAGTAAGTCACTAACTTGTGTTGAATGTGGATTAACTATAAAGTGTCCACATTGTGATGTTCCACTTACTCTTCATAATGACGACAAAATGAAGTGCCATTACTGCGGATACGAGATAGAAAGAGTAAATAGCTGTCCAAATTGTAATTCAAAAAAATTAAATTCTTTTGGGATAGGGACTCAAAAATTAGAAGATATGGTAAAGAAGACATTCAAAAATGCAAAGGTTTTAAGAATGGACAAAGATACTACAAGTGAGAAAAATGGTTATGAGAATATAATTAAAAAATTTAAAAATAAAGAAGCAAATGTTTTAATTGGCACTCAGATGGTTGCAAAAGGTCATGACTTTAATGATTTAACTCTTGTAGGTATTATGTGTGCAGATATGTCATTAAATATTCAAAAGTATGATGCCGCAGAAACAGCATTTTCTATGTTTATGCAAGTGTCAGGTAGAAGTGGTAGGAAAAAGGAAGGCAAATGTATAATACAAACTTATGATAGTGAAAATTTTGTGTTAGACTTAATAAAAAAATCAAATTATGAAGATTTTTATGAAAGAGAAATAGAGTTTAGAAAAGAATTTTTATACCCTCCTATTTGCACTATGATGAGGATAATATTGAAATCAAGAGATGAGGGAGAGGCATATTTAGTATCAAAAGATTTGGCGAACTATATAGGTATGAATTTTAAAATAAATGTCTTAGGACCTAATAAGCCTATTCCATCTAAAATAAAAGATTTTTATTTTAGGATAATATATATAAAATGTGACAACAGAATTTTTGCAAAAAATGTCAGAGAAAAAGTAAATGAATTCATAAAAAATAAAAATAGAAATGTAAATTTAATATTTGATATAGAGGATTAATTTGAAAAAAATTGTAAAATTGACAATTGAATGTATTAAAGGTTGTAAGATAGAATCAATCTTATCTATCTTTTTTGTAACTGTTGAAACTATTGCTGAAATTATAATCCCCCTTATTATGGCAATGTTAATAGATAGAGGAATAGAAGTAGGAGACTTTGAAAGAATAAAATTTTTTAGTGTTTTTCTATTTATTCTTGTAGTTATTCAAATTACAGGTGGAGCATTTTGTGCTTTTTTTGCAGTAAAGGCATCAACAGTTTTTGCTTACAACTTAAGGGCAGAGGTATTT
Organism: uncultured Lachnospiraceae bacterium; assembly: GCA_946406305.1. Classification (GTDB taxonomy): domain Bacteria; phylum Bacillota; class Clostridia; order Lachnospirales; family Lachnospiraceae; genus UBA3633. The sequence continues at coordinate 529 of CAMJKC010000049.1, read as the reverse complement.
AAAAAGATTCAAGAGCTTTCATTTAAGAATATCGATAAATTTTCTGTAGGTTCTTTAGTTACGAGGTCAACTACTGATATTGTAAATATAAAACAATCTTATCAGTCTATTATAAGAGGGTTTGTGAGAGCTTTTTTGATGATTATTTTTTCAGTTTCTGTATCTTTCTATATAAATAAAGAAATTGCTAAATGGTTTCTTTTCTCAATACCTTTTATATTTGTATCATTTTTATTTATAGCAAAATTAGCTGTGCCAATTTTTAATGAGGCATTTAAGAATATAGATAAGTTAAATAATAAGTTGTCAGAAAACATAAGAGGAATTAGAGTGGTGAAATCTTATGTGAGAGAAGAATTTGAAGAAGAAAAATTTGTCAAACTATCTAAAGAAATATTCAAGACTTCGGTTAGTGCAGAAAGACTTGCAATATCTTGGATGCCTATTATGAGTACTTTTATATATAGCATAAATGTTTTAATAGCATATAAAGGGACTATGGCAATAATAGAATCTGGTAACAACATAG